>NZ_JARHXQ010000151.1:0-24171 GCF_029222765.1 Arthrobacter sp. Cr_A7
CGGCGGGCCTCGCCCGCGAGGATGGCCTCCTCGCTGGAAACCTCGAAGGAATCGGCGATCAGGACCCGGTAGCTGTCCTGCGCCGCGGCGCGGCTCAGGCCGCGAAGAATCGCCTGGAAGGTGGGGTTGGCCAGGTCCGGCACAACGATTCCGATGGTGTCGGTCTTACCCAGGGCCAGGCTGCGCCCGACAGGATTGGGCTGGTACTTCAGTTCCGCCGCCGCTGCCCGGACGCGGGCTGCGATGTCCGGGTCCACTGTGAAGTTGCCGTTCATTACGCGGGAAACCGTGGCGTGCGAAACCCCTGCCTTGATGGCGACATCCGCGATGCCAATCCGGCCGGTTGCCGATTTCCTGACCATGCTGGTCCCTTCCTTGGCGCAGCGGACGGTGTCCCTGCGCGTACTGCTGCCCGATGGCAGGCTCCTGCCGCCTTTGCCCGACGGCGTGTCCAACACAGCATATACCGCTGCGGGAAAGCGATTTCTCTCATTTTCCCAAGTTTTCCAGCAACTTTTTGTCCATTCGGCGGAGCCGGAGCCGCAGCCGGACTGGAAACCGTTTTCTCCCAACGCTGATAATGGTTGACGGATGCACATTCCCCTTGGTACAAATCTTATAGCGACCTGAGAAAACGCTTTCTTGGGCAAGGTGCAGCACTGCACCGATTGTCGAACGTCAGAGGCCGCCGGGCGGCCGGGTATCAGCTTTCGAAAGGGACCCCTCATGGTCAACACAGCCGAATCCAGTTCTGCTGCAGGGGCGGCAACAGCTGCTCCGGACACCGCCGCAACTGTGGGCGCTGCTGCCGCAGCCGGCGGTAAAGCCCGCATTGCCTTGATCGGCACCGGGGGCCGCTCGGAAATGTACATCCGGGCAATCTTCGGCAACTATGCCCACACCGCAGAGCTGGTGGCCTTCTCCGACGTGAATCCCGGGCGCGTGGAGTTCTACCAGAAGCTCATCCAGGAACTGGGTGCGCCGGGGCCTGTTGCTTCGTTCGATCCCGCAGATCTCACCGCCTTCATCCAGGCCAACAACATCGACCGCGTAGTGGTGACTACGCCGGACTACACCCACGCCGACTACATTGTTGAAGCGCTCCGTGCAGGGGCCGACGTTGTGGTGGAAAAGCCGCTCACCATCGACGCCGAGGGCTGCCGGCGCATCACCCAGGCCGTGCACGAGACGGGCCGCAACGTGGTGGTCACGTTCAACTACCGCTACTCGCCGCGGAACAGCGCCCTCAAGGAAATCATCCAGAGCGGTGTGATCGGCAAGGTTACCTCCATCGACTTCAGCTGGGTCCTGGATACCGTCCACGGGGCTGACTACTTCCGCCGCTGGCACCGCGATAAGAAGAACTCCGGCGGCCTGCTGATCCACAAGGCATCCCACCACTTCGACCTGGTCAACTGGTGGATCGATGACGTCCCCGAGCGCGTCTTTGCCTCCGGCGGCTTGAAGTTCTATGGCGACAAGAATGCGGCAGAACGCGGCCTGGGCCCCCGTCCCGAACGCGGCACCCCCAGCGCCGACGCCCCGGCCACGGCAGAGAAGGACCCGTTCACGCTGGACCTCCGCGAGGACGAGCGGCTCAAGGCCCTCTTCCTGGACAACGAGCACTACGACGGATACCGCCGCGACCAGGACGTCTTCACCGGCGGCATCACCATCGAGGACAACCTCGCGCTGGTTGTGGAATACCAGGGCGGGCCGCGCCTGAGCTACTCACTGAACGCACACAGCCCCTGGGAGGGCTACCGCGTGGCGGTCAACGGCACCGAAGGCCGCGCCGAACTCGAAGTGGTGGAACGGGCCGCCGTCACCAGCAGCACGGACAAAAAGACCGTGGTGGACCCGAGTGCTACCCCCGTCGAGGAAGACGACGCCATCCGCCGCAACGGTGAACGCCTCGTGGTCCAGCGCCACTGGGAAGCTGCCTACGAGGTGCCGATCGTCAACGGCGAAGGAGGCCACGGCGGCGGGGACGAGCTCCTCCTCTCGGACCTTTTCAACGGACCGGGGGAAGACCCCCTGGGCCGACCGTCCGGTTACCTGGACGGACTGCGCTCCGTCTCCGTGGGCATCGCCGGGAACCGCTCGCTTGAATCGTCCCTGCCCGTCCGCATCGAGGACCTGGACCTCGGCGTCGACCTCCGACGCGGCGCCTAGTCCGCGGCCTGAAAACCTAAAGGAACCAATATGAGCAGGATTTTTGTCACCGGCGGCTCCGGCCGGCTGGGACGCAGTGTGGTGGCGGGGCTTGCAGAAGCCGGCCACCACGTCATCTCGGTGGACCGGGACGCCGTGCCGGCCGATCAGCTGCCAGCCGGCGTCGTGCAGGAAACGGCAGACCTCCTTGCTCCGGGGGAGGCGCTGCGCCTCCTTCGCGAGACCAGGCCCGACGCCGTCATCCACCTTGCGGCGATCGCGGTTCCGTTCAGCGCGCCCGAGGACGTCATCTTCGCCACCAACACCCGGCTCGCCTTCGCCGTGGTCAGCGCCGCGACGGAACTGGGAGTGCCGAAGATCGTGACGGCCAGCAGCCCCACGGTCCTCGGCTACGGTTCGCCCGCCGGGTGGCTGCCGGCCGCGTTCCCGCTTGACGAGCGGACCACGCCGCGGCCGTGGAATGCCTACGCCCTGTCCAAGCTCATCGCCGAGCAGACCGTGCAGATGTTCGCTGCCGCGCAGGGGGAGAAGATCCGTTATGCCGCCTTCCGCCCCTGCTTCGTGATCTCGCCGGAGGAGTGGGACGGCGCACCGACGCAGCAGGGCCACACCCTTGCCGAGCGGCTGGCCGATCCGGCGCTGTCCGCCCCGGCCTTGTTCAACTACGTGGATGCCCGGGACGTGGCGGATTTCCTGATCCTGCTGCTGCAGAAGATGGACTCCATTCCCAACGGGGAAACCTTCTTCGTGGGCGCGGCCGACGCCCTCGCCACGGCATCCCTCGCCGAACTGATGCCCAGGTTCCTGCCCGGAAGTGAAGCCCTCAGTGCCGGGCTGACCGGCACCAGCCCCGCCTTCTCCATCGCTAAAGCCCAGGAACTCCTGGGCTGGCAGCCCACGCGCAGCTGGCGCACGGAACTCAAGTCCCATCCCACCCTCAACGACGAGACCTCCGCGCTGGTCAGTGCCGGCAGCGGAACCAAGGAGACATCATGAAATTCGACGGCGTACTGTTCTTTCCTGTCACTCCGTTCACGGCCGAAGGTGCCGTTGATGTAGAGCTGCTGAAGGAACACATCAGCTCCCGGCTCCCGTTCGGGCCCGGCGGTGTGTTCCCCGCCTGCGGAACCGGCGAATTCCACGCCCTCAGCATCGAGGAGGTCCGCACGGTGGTGACGGCCGCCGTCGAGGTTGTGGCAGGAAAAGTCCCGGTAGTAGCCGGCGCCGGTGGTCCGCTTGGCCACGCCCTTGCAGCCGCCCGCGCCGCGGAAGAAGCCGGCGCGGACGCCCTCCTGGTCCTGCCGCCGTACCTGGTCACCGGGCCCACGGACGGACTGGTGGCCTACATCGAAGCAGTCGCTGCCGCCAGCAGCCTGCCGGTGATCGTCTACCACCGCGGCAACGCCAAGTTCACGGCCGCTTCCATGGCCCGCCTGGCGGCCAACCCGAAGGTGGTCGGCTTCAAGGACGGGCTGGGGGACGTGGGCCTTGCCCAGGAGATTGTGTCCGCCGTCAAGGCCACCGACCGGGAGGACTTCGCCTTCTTCAACGGACTGCTCACCGCGGAACTGACGCAGGGCGCCTACCGCGGCCTCGGCATCCCGCTCTACTCCTCGGCCGCCTTCGCCATGGCCCCGGAGATCGCCAAGGCCTACTACGACGCCTACATGGCCGGCGACGAGGAGCGCCGCAACGCCCTGCTCGAAGGCTTCTACGCGCCCCTGGTCCGCCTCCGCGACCAGACCCCGGGCTTCGGCGTTTCGCTGATCAAGGCAGGCCTGCGCCTGGGCGGGCTGCCGGTAGGCTCCGTGCGCCCGCCGCTGGTGGACCCCACAGAGGAGCAGCTGGTGCAGCTGAAGTCCATCCTCGCCAAGGGCTACGAGCTGGCCGGCCGCTGATGAGCGCCCCGGCGGCCGAAGCCGTCCGCACCGTTCCCCGCATCACGGGCCTGACCTCCCGGCTCATCACCGTCCCGCTGCGCCGAAGCTGGGGCGTCGAGGCACCCGAGAACCACGTGATCGTCACCGAAATCCACACGGACGACGGCGGCGCGGGGCACGGTTTTACATGGACGCCCACCATCGGCCCGCAGGCCGTCAAGGCGCTGCTGGACTACGACATCGCCCCTTTTGTCACCGGGCTGCCGGCCAATCCGGAGACCGTCTGGGACGCGCTGTGGAAACGCCTGCACGAGGCCGGCGGCGGGGGACTGACCACCATCGCCATGGCCGGCGTCGACCTTGCCCTGTGGGACCTGCAGGCCCGCCGTTCCCAGACATCCGTGGCCGGGCTCCTGGGCCAGCGGCAGGAATCGGCGGAGGTGTACGGGTCCGGGGTGAACCTGCACTACACCCTTGAAGAGCTCGTTGCCCAGGTTGAGCGGTGGGTTGCGGCCGGGCACCAGGCGGTAAAGATCAAGGTGGGCAAGCCCGATATCCGGGAGGACGCTGAACGGGTGGCCGCAGTCCGCTCCGTTCTGGGGCCCGACCGGAAGCTGATGATCGACGCCAACCAGCGCTGGGACCTCCCTACCACCCTCCGCGCCCTGGATGTCCTGTCCGGCTTCGGGCTGGAGTGGCTGGAGGAACCCATCCGCGCCGACGACCTGTGGGCATACCGCAGGCTCCGCAAGCATTCACCTGTGCCCATCGCGCTCGGCGAAAACCTGCACACCATCTACCGCTTCCGCGATTTCATCGACGCCGAGGCGGTGGACATCATCCAGCCCAACATCATCCGGGTGGGCGGGATTACCCCGTTCCGGCGGATCGTCGAGCTGGCCCGGACCAACAGCATCCGGGTGATGCCCCACCTGCTGCCGGAACTTTCCGGACAGCTGGCGCTCACCCTGGCGGAGCCCACACTCGTGGAGGACGTGGAAGAAGCATCCTTCGAACAGCTCGGCATCCTGGACGGGCCCTCTCCCGTGCGCTTCAGCGACAGCCGGGTAACCCTGGCCGGCCAGCCGGGCCTCGGCTTCCGGTTCCGGGACGAACTTTAAACTACAGACGAAGAACAGGTACCTGAGTGACAACTGCAACGCTTTCCCTGTCCGAACTCACCGCCGCCGCCACCCAGGCAGCCACGATTTCCGCCGCCGCACCCGATGCCGAACGCGCTGCCTGGCTCACGGCAGTAGCTGACGCGCTGGATGCCAACGCTGCCGAACTGGTGGACATTGCGGATTCGGAGACCAGCCTTGGCGCCCCGCGGCTGACCGGCGAAGTGGCCCGGACCTCCGGCCAGCTGCGCCTCTTCGCCCGCGTGATCACCGAAGGCTCCTACCTCGAGGCCATCATCGACCACGCGGACCCGGCCTCCACCCCGCCCAAGCCCGACCTCCGCCGCATCCTGCGGCCGATCGGTCCGGTGGCAGTCTTTTCCGCCTCCAACTTCCCGTTTGCCTTCTCGGTGGCCGGAGGTGACACCGCCTCGGCCCTCGCCGTGGGCTGCTCCGTCATCGTCAAGGCCCACTCCGGCCACCTGCGCCTGTCCGAGCGGACAGCGGAAATCGTGGCTGATGCCCTCGGCGCCGCGGGAGCACCGGAAGGCCTGTTCGCGCTGGTCAGCGGCCGTGAGGTGGGCACCGCCCTGGTCCAGGACCCGGCCATCAAGGCAGTGGGGTTCACCGGCTCCATCCCCGGGGGGCGTGCCTTGTTCGACCTCGCAACCTCCCGGCCCGACCCCATCCCGTTCTACGGGGAACTGGGCAGCCTCAATCCAGTGGTCATCACCGCTGCAGCACTGGCAGAACGCAGCGGCCAGCTCTCGGCGGGCCTGGCAGGCTCGTTCACGCTTGGTGCGGGGCAGTTCTGCACCAAGCCGGGTTTGGTCTTCATTCCGGCAGGAACCTCCTTTGCCGCGGAAGTGGCGGAGGCCAGCAAGGACAAGCCCGCCGTCGGCATGCTCACCAGCAGGATCGCCGAGGCATACCCGGATGGGCTCCGCAGCTTTGCGTCGGTGCCCGGGGTGGACGTGGTCAGCGGCAGCGTGGACCAGGATGCCGCAGCCAACGGTGCAGCGCCGGTGGTCTTCTCCATCTCCGCCGCGAAGGTGCTGGAGAACCCGGGGCAACTGCTCGAAGAGTGCTTCGGACCCACCACCGTGCTGATCGAATACGCGGACCAGGCCGAACTGTCGGCCGTGCTGGCCAAGGTGCCGGGCAGCCTGACAGCCACCCTCCACGCCCAGCCCGGCGAGGACGTCACAGCGCTCGTGGAGCAGCTCTCCGGGCTGGCCGGCCGGGTCCTGTTCGACGGCTGGCCCACCGGCGTCGCCGTCAACTGGGCCCAGCAGCACGGCGGCCCGTACCCGGCCACCACGTCCCTCTTCACCTCGGTGGGCGCGACGGCGGTGCGCAGGTTCCAGCGGCCGGTCGCCTACCAGGACGCGCCGGAAACGGTGCTGCACCCGGCGCTGCACGAGGCCAACCCGCTGCGCATCCCGCGTCGTGTGGACGGTGAACTCGTGCTGCCGTAGCTGTAGCGCTCTCGCACTCAGTGCCGCTTAAACTCAAACGCTCTATCACTTTCTTTAGGAGAGTGATAGCGCGTTTCAGTTTAAGCGGCAGGACGTCCGGAGTGCTGCTCGGCCGGCGGGCGTCACGCAGCGCCGGCTTTTGGCAAGCGCACAACGACGGCGCCCGGTTTGGCGGGGGAGCGGCGCCTGTGGTGGGCCAAAAGGCTGCCAGACGTGACGCCGTCGTACGTCCAGCCCGACGCCCCCTCACGTGCCGCCCCGGCCGGAGCGACACGTGAGAGAGGATCGGCGAGAAACCGGCATCACGTGAGAGAGGGTTACAGCTGCAGCGTGACGGGGCGCTGCAGCCCGTTCACGATGGCCACCGGCCAGCGGGGGTCCACCGTGAGGACCTGCAGGCCGGACTCCGTCAGCTGCACGGTGTCCTCGATCTTGACTGCGGGACCCGAAGGGTTCCAGGTGAAGGTCTGGCCCAGGACAACCGTGTCCGCCACGGCGGAGGTAACGCGCGGGTCCCGGCCCGCATACCCGGCGGGACCGCCCTGGTGGTGCTGTTCCCACTGGTCGGCGCCGAAGCCGTGACGGACGTACGATGCCTGAATTTCGGAGAAGATACGGTCCAGCCGCGCGCCCGGGACCGTGGCGTCGAAGATGTCCGCCTCCACTGCGGCGATCCGGGCCTCCGCGTCCCGCTCCTCCAAAGTGCCGGCGTCGAACCGCACCCAGCGGGTGATGTTGGCAACTAAGCCGTCCCGGCGCGCGCAGACCACGGCCATCGCGCGGCGGCCAAGGGGGGAATGGGTGGCCAGCGGGTGGCGGAACGTGTTGCGGGAACTGCCGTTGCACAGCAGGACCAGGGGTTCCGCTCCTGCCGCCACCACGCGTTCGGCCAGGGCGGACACCAGCTCAAATTCCGTGGTGTCCGGCCGTGCGGTGGACAGCACATCGGTCATGATGGCTGCCAACTCGGCGCTGAGGAGGGCGTAGCGGGCGCTTTCGGCGGGAAGCAGCTGCTGGCGGGCGGCGCGCAGCTCGGACGCGACGTCCGCTTCCACCAGCGGAGCCTGGGCTCCGGCAGGGGAAGAGCCGACGGCGGCGGCAGCCTCGTGCAGGTTTCCGTACCAGGGAACGGTGTGCAGGGAGACCCCGGCCGGGAGCTCCTCGGCGGCGATACGGCCGGCTTCGTTGTTGAAGGTCACCAGGTGGTCGCCGCCGCGGTCCACCAGCACCGCGGCGATGGGATCGCCGGCGAGGCTGATGTGGACCCGGCTGCCGTCCAGGTACCAGGTCAGTGCCGTGTGCGTTGTCAGGAGCAGCGAGTCCCGGCCGGCGGCGTCAAGGATGTCCAGGACCCGGCGGCGCTTGACCTCCCGGTCCGCCGCTGATGCCGGTGATACGCGGAGGGCCGGCGGAGCGGCGGCTGTTGTCTGGGTCATGAGAGGTCCCCCTGTTGGTTGATTAAAGCTTCGATGTCGGTGGTGTTCAGGATGCCGTCGGCAATAAAGACGAAAATTTTGCGCCGGACCGGGTTGCCGGGTTCGGCGATGACGGGAGTGTCCCAGGCGAGCGACTGGCCCACGCCGGGATACCCTTCCAGGCGGACGAACCAGGGGTCCGTGGAACCGCGGGGAGCGACGAAAACCAGGGTGGCCTCGCCGTCGGCCGTTCCCGGGCCGAACTTTCCGGTCCAGGCGAGCCAGCGCGCCACGCTGCCGTGCACCCCCGGTTCACCGGTGCCGGCGGGGGTCCACACAGCAGCGCTGCGGCACTCCGGCAGCCGCCAGAAAAAGCCGCCGTAGCCGCCCTCATGGCGGCCATTGGAGCCGGGGCTGCCCAGACTGACCGGGTTGGTGCCGGCGGGGGAGAGGGCGAACTCGAGGGACAGGGCCCACACCCTTGGGCTGATGCCCTGCCAGCGCCAGGATCGGTCTTCCGCGAGGACGGGCTTGCCGTCGGGTCCGTTCCAGCTGAGCGTCTCCTGCAGCCTGCCGGCGGAGCCGCCGGACACGGCGGCGGTCTGATCCAGGACAGTTTCGGTGACGGAGATGCTGCCGTGGTCGCGCCGCCAGACGTACTGCCCGGCGTCGCGCGTATAAGTCCTGCCGCCCCAGAAGTTGATGCCGTCCACGTCCTGCAGCGCCACGCCCGCGCCCAGGTGCCACACATGGTCAAACGGCTGGTGGTCGGTCACCACGGTGCCGGCCAGCGTGCGGACGGGGTGCAGGTAGGGCCGCGGCGAGGAAACGGCACGAATGCGGCTGCCGTCCTGGTAATCCGCCACCGCACGCCCGTCCACGGTCAGCGAGCGGACCGCCGGAAGGGCGCGTGCCCATAGGAATCCAAGCTCAGCGAAGGTTGCCTGCGCCTTGGCAGCGCGGTCAATCAGGTTTGCGATGCCGGGGACCACGGGATGGGCGTCGTCACCGTCGCCCTCCCAGCTGATGTGGTCCTGACCGATGGCCTGCGGCGCCGGGGCGGTGCGGATGGCTTCCAGCACCGTGGTGAAGGCGCCGGTGTCCGGCAGCGAGCACAGAAGTCGAGCACCCGTGGCGCGGGCCTCCAGGAGGTTTTCGAGCAGGTCCGTCCGGCCGAAGCTTTCCCGGCGCTCGCCGTCCGGGGTGGTGATGACCACCTCGTCCTTTGTGTAGAACAGGGTGATCTCGCCCCGGGTGCCGTGCACGGTGACCGAGGGATCCAGCTGTTCGGGAGCACAGAGGGTCAGGCCGCAGAGAAGGGTGGTGCCGTGGGCGGTGCGCACCCGGATCACCGAGGTGTCGTCACTCTCGGTTTCGTGGGCGCGGTAAAGGTCCGTGTCCACGGATGCGACGTCCGAAAGCGTGTGTGCCCCGGCCATATGCAGGGCCGTGGCGACTGCGTGCGCCAGTGCGTTGGTGGCCACGCCGTCCACAACGTCGATGCCGTCCAGGCTGCGCTTCCCGGCCCAGCGCGAGCGTTTGAAGTATGCCTTGTTCCGCACCCACTGGCCCTTGGCGCTCAGGCCCAGGACATCCCCGATGCCGCCTGTCTCAACGAGGTCCCGGATGGCGGGCAGGGCGTGGGACCCCAGGCTTTGGAAGCCTACCTGGACCAGTTTGCCTGCTGCCTCGGCGGCTGCCAGGACCTCGTTGAACTGGGCCAGCGACGCTACCGGGGGCTTTTCAACGTAGACGTCCATGCCTGCCCGGAGGGCTGCGACGGCCAGCGGCGCGTGCGTCTGGATAGGGGTGGCGAGGATGACGACGTCGGCTCCCGGCTGGGCTGCGAGCAGCCCGTCCAGGTCGGGGAAGACGGCAACAGATTCCGCGAGTTTGCCCGGCTCTGGAGGGTTGGGGTCAGCGACGGCGACCAGTTCGACGGCGCCGGCCTCCTCCAGCCGGGCGAGGTTGGCCAGGTGCCGTTCGCCGAAGCCGTGGACGCCCACCAGGGCGATGCGCGGCACGGCGGCGGGTAAAGGCGCGGCGTGGCGGGGGCTGCTGCCGTGTTCCGCGGTGGCGGATTGCTGAGTCATCAAAGGGTCCTTGAGGCTAAAGGGCTGTAGTGGATGGGGTCTTGAGGTGCAGGGCGCCGGCCAGGAAATCGATGGCTTCCTCCTGCATTGCCGTGGTGAAGACGTGGCCGCCGGGCCAGAAGGCTCCGGTGTACTTCCCGTCGCGGTGCAGCGTTTCCAGCACCCGGTGGGCCTGCCGCATCCCGTGCTCCGGGAACAGCTCATCGGCCAGCGCGTATTGCACCAGGAAGTCGGCATCTGACCGGGCAGTCAGTTCAGGCCAGTCGCCCAGTTTCCACAGCCCGGGCGTTTGGAGCAGCCATGAGTGGGCGTCCAGGTACGCGGGCAGGAGCGACTGGAACGTGGTCATCATGCACGTCACCACCGATGCCCGGATCTTTGGGCTGAGCACGGCCAGGGCAAGCGACCGGCCCCCGCCGCCGGAGAAGCCGACGCAGCCCAGGCGGTCTGCGTCCACTCCTGGCAGTCCGGCCAGGATGTCCAGCGCGGCGAGGTCGTCGTGGGCCACCATACCGGCCAGGCTGGTGCCTAGAAGCCCGGCTGTTTTGGCAACAGTGTCTTCGTGGAACGCGGCCGAGGCGTTGTAGTCGTCCGCCTCGGAAGGCACGACGCCGTCCTCCCGCCACTGCGCCCGCCGCGCCTCCAGCGCGGAGGCAGTCCGCCACGGGGGACTGGAGAGGTCGAAGCGGCGGCTGCCCCAGGCGAAGCTGTCATGGGCCAGGACGGCAAAGCCCCTGCGGGCAGTCTCGGTGGCGAGGGCGTGTCCGTCATAATGGCCGGCGCGGGCGGTCTCGGCAGAGGGATGGTTCGTTGGAAGCTCCACCAGCCGGTCCGCACCGCCAAACTTGTTCCCGCCGTGGCAGTGCAGCGCGAGGACTCCGGGCAGCGGGCCTGCGGAGTCCGCAGGCCTGACCAGCCAGCCGGTGGTTGCCGGCCCGAAGCCCAACTGCCAGCTGAGCTGGGAGGTGGTGACGCCGTCGTACGTTTCTTCCCACTGGACCGTCACCTCCTGAAGGCGGGACACGGCGGGCACGCCCAGCGCGTCCGAGAGTTCCTGGGCCCCGGCGGTGGCGGCGCCGTAGCGCGGGTGTTGCCGGACGTAGGCAGGCCAGTCCTCGTAACCGGCAATGGCACTGGGGCGTGCAGGGCGCGTATCGGCACTCACTGGCCTGCCTCCTCTGGTTGTGGATTGGTTGAAGCTGCTTGTTGGGCGTCCGGCTGCTGCCTGCCTGCTCTGATCTGCTGTACGGGGATCAGCCCAGGTTCGAGTTGACCTCTTGAATGAAGCCCTTGGCGGCGTCCCGCGGTGATGTCTTTCCAAACAGGACGTCCGTGGTGAGCCGGTTAATGACCTCCATGGTGGCCGACGATCCGGCGGGGAAGGGCAGCGGCGGTTCGATCTTCATCTCAGCGACGCGGTCCAGGTATTCCGCTTCCTTCTGCTGGGATTCCTTTAGCAGGGGTGTGATGGCGGCCTTGAGATCGGTGTTGGCAGGCATGCCGCGGTCGCTCTTGATCTTGGTGGCCGCGTCCACGTTGTTCACCAGGTAGTTGATGAACATGGCTGCTTCCTTGGGGTGCGCCGACTTGGAGGAGATGGCGTATTCCATGGAGGAGCGCAGCCAGGTGCCGGGCTGCTTGCTCTCGTTCGGCAGTTTCATCATGACCAGGGGTGAACCCGAGTAGGAGTTCATCTGGTTGCTCCAGGAGATCTTCATGCCCTGCTTGCCCTGGCCCATCAGCGTCAGCTCCGGCTGGGCTGAGTTGTCCTCGACAGTCTGGGAGGCCGAGGGTGCGCCTCCGGTGTCCATCAGCTTCTTGTTCATCTCGAACCACTTTGTGGCGGTGTCCTCGCTGATGCCCAGCTTCTTGCCGTCATCCGTGAAGAGGTCCTCGCCGTGCTGGCGTGCCCACACCGCGAGGAACGAGTCGTTGGTCATCGGGGTGGTTCCGAATGTTCCCGCAGGAGACTTCCGGGTAATCTCGGCAGCGATGTCCGCGTAGTCGTCCCAGGTCCAGGTCTCGTCGTCGGGCAGCTCCACTCCGGCAGCCTCGAAGACTTTCGGGTCGATCACCATGGACATGGCGTTAACGCCGGCCGTGATGGTGTACTGCTTCCCGTCGATTTTGCCGAGGTCCACGGTCCCTTCGGCGAACTTGGAGGTGTCGATCTGGTCCTTGACCTTGTCCAGGTCCAGCAGGACGCCGCGGGTGGCATATTCGCTGGGGTAGGCGCCGCTCATGGCGAAGACATCCGGTGTGGTGCCGCCGGCGATCTGGGTGGCCATCTTGTCCCAGTAGGAGCTGAACTCGGTGTTTTCGCCCTGGACCTTGATGGTGGGGTTCGCGGCCTCGAAGTCCTTGATGACCTCCAGGGTGGTTTTGGCGCGGGAATCGTTGCCCCACCAGGCAAACCGTATGGTGACAGGATCTTCGACAGTCCCCACCTTTCCGGTCTCCGGGCTGCTGGCGCATCCGGTGAGAACCAGGGCCATCGCCGCTGTTGCGCCCGCCACCCCCATTACTGACTTTTTGAGACGAAACCGCATTGTCCTGCCCCTCAGGTTGTGTGATCTAGTGTTGGGTGATGCGCGTAACAAGAAAGCGTTTTCTCAAAAACTAACAAAGGGCTATACAGGAGTCAAGAAACCGTTTACTTTGGTACGGAGCCGCTTTTTCACCAACACCACCGGCGGCATCCGGACCACGCACTCCTGACGCTGTTGCGGCGGGACCCCGGAGCCGCAAGGTGCTCGAACACATCGCCCCGGCGATAACCAAGAACGTGGAGGCCACGATGACCAAAGGAGACAACATGGCCGCAAAACACATACCCAGGACACCGCGCCCGGCGCATGCCCCGGCAGCAGCGGGCCTGAACGGGACGGGGCAACTGCGGTGAGCGCCATCAGCGAGCTCAGCTCGATTTCCCGCCGCAAGGGCAAACTCTCCGCCGAGGAAAAGAAGGCGAACGGCCGGGATAACAAGGCCGCCTATATCTTCCTTCTGCCGTGGCTGGTGGGCCTTGTGGCCATCACCATCGGGCCCATGATCATGTCCCTGTACCTGTCCTTCACGGACTACAACCTGCTTCAGCCCCCGGAATGGGTGGGCCTGGACAACTTCACCCGGATGTTGACTGATGCCCGGCTGCACAACTCTCTCGGCGTAACGTTCACCTACGTCCTGGTCGGCGTTCCGCTGCAGCTGGCCGTGGCACTGCTGATCGCACTGGTCCTGGATAAAGGCCTGCGCGGACTGCCGTTCTACCGCTCCGTGTTTTACTTGCCGTCCCTGCTGGGCGGTTCGGTGGCCGTTGCCATCCTGTGGAAGCAGATCTTCGGCACCACCGGCCTGGTCAACCAGGTCCTGGCGATGTTCGGCATCCAGGGCCCGGGCTGGATCTCCGATCCCAGCACCGCGCTCGGATCGATCATCCTGCTCCACGTGTGGACCTTCGGCGCCCCCATGATCATCTTCCTGGCCGGCCTGCGGCAGATTCCGGTGATGTACTACGAGGCCGCAAAGGTTGACGGCGCCACTACGCTGCAGCAGTTCTGGCGGATCACCATGCCGATGCTGAGCCCCATCCTCTTCTTCAACCTGGTGCTGCAGATCATCGGTTCGTTCCAGTCGTTCACCCAGGCGTTCATAGTCTCCGGCGGCAACGGCGGTCCGTCCGACTCCACGATGTTCTTCACCCTGTACCTCTACCAAAAGGGGTTCGGCCAGTTCGATATGGGCTACGCCTCCGCCATGGCCTGGTTCCTGCTGGTCATCATCGGTGTCTTCACCGCCATCAACTTCATCGCTTCTAAGTATTGGGTTTTCTATGACGACTAAGCTGGAGACGCTGCCCACCCCGGACAAGAAGTCAGGGCCGGGCAAGCCTACGAACCACCGCAAGCCCAAGGTCCGCGAGTCCCGCGGCACCCTCGCCTTCAGCAGGGCCCAGCGCGGTAAAGCACTGATGAAGCACGCCATCCTGATCCTTGCCGGCGGCCTGATGATCTACCCGCTGCTGTGGATGATTGTCTCCTCGCTGCGGGCAAACGAACTGATCTTCCGCGAACCCGGGCTCTGGCTCGACAGCCTGGAGATGAGCAACTACACGGACGGCTGGTCCGCCCTGACGCACCCGTTCGGGCACTACATGATCAACTCCGCCATCGTGGTGATCGGCTCGATCCTGGGCAACCTGATCTCCTGCTCCATGGCCGCCTACGCCTTCGCCCGGCTGCAGTTCACCGGCAAGAAGCTGTTCTTCGGCATCATGCTGCTGACCATCATGCTGCCGTTCCACGTGGTCATCGTTCCGCAGTACATCCTGTTCTCGCAGATCGGCTGGGTGAATACCTTCTGGCCGCTGATCGTGCCCAAGCTGCTGGCCACCGAAGCGTTCTTCGTCTTCCTGATGGTCCAGTTCATCCGCGGCATCCCGCGCGAACTGGATGAAGCCGCCCGGATCGACGGCGCCGGCCACCCCCGCATCTTCCTGCGGGTCATCCTCCCGCTGATGGTCCCGGCCCTGGCCACCACCACCATCTTCACGTTCATCTGGACCTGGAACGACTTCTTCGGCGCCCTGATCTACCTGACGGACCCGGACATGTTCACCGTCCCCGTGGCACTGCGCGCCTTCGTGGACTCGCAGTCCGCCACCAGCTGGGGATCGCTGTTCGCGATGTCCATCGTGTCCCTGCTGCCGGTCTTCCTGGTCTTCCTCTTTGGCCAGCGGTTCCTCATCAAGGGCATCGCCACCACCGGCATCAAGTAACCTGCACTTTGCAGGACCTGCCGGGCGCCGCGATCAGGCGGCTTTCCGGAGCACCTGCAGCGCAACCCGACGGCCCGTCCCCGCGACGGGCCGTTGGGCTGCCGGAACGAAACCACCCGTAAATTTGCCCTCTCCAACTCCTTGTAATACAAGTTCTTCACTTGTAGCATTAGGTGCAGAAAGCGTTTTCCCGCTAACTGCCCCAGCTTCAAGAAATACTGAAACCCTGCAACAACAGCATCCGAAGCAAACCATCCCCAGCACCTAGATCAAAGAAGATCGGAGTACCCAGTGCCGCTTTTCCCCCGTTCTGCGTCTGCTGCAAAGCAATCGGCAGAGACTCCATCCCGTGGCGCCGCCCGCCGCATCCGTAAGACAGGCGTGGTTGCCGCTGCAGCCGCCGTCGTTATGGCCCTTAGTGCCTGCGGCGGGGGAGCCGCCCCGCAAAACGCCGACGGCACTGTGGAACTGCGGTTCTCCTGGTGGGGCGGCGACAAGCGCGCCCAGCTGACCCAGGAGGCCATCAAGCAGTTCGAGGCCGAGAACCCCAACATCAAGATCAAGCCGGAGTTCGGCGACTGGAGCGGTTACTGGGACAAGCTCGCCACCCAGGTTGCCGCCAACGACGCCCCGGACATCATCCAGATGGACGAAAAGTACATCACCGAATACTCAAGCCGCGGCGCCCTGTTGGACCTCTCCAAATACGAGATCGACACGTCCAAGCTCGATGAGGCCGCGCTGAATGCAGGCAAGAGCGAGGACGGGCTGACCGGCATCGCCGCAGGCATCAACGCCGCCACCATCCTGGCCAACCCGGCCGTTTTCGAGGCGGCCGGCGTCCCGCTGCCGGATGACTCCAAGTGGACCTGGGATGACTTCGAGCGGATCGCCTCCGAAATCACGGAAAAGTCCCCCAAGGGCACTTACGGCGCCGCCGCCTACGGAACCGATGAGGCTTCACTGGGCGTTTGGCTCCGCCAGAACGGCAAGTCCCTGTACACGTCTGACGGCAAGCTGGGTTTCGAGCCCAGTGACATCGCCGAATGGTGGGCGTTCCTGAAGCAGCTCAGCGAGAACAAGGCTGTTCCCACGGCATCCGAGGTTGTTGAAGCCGAGGCTGCCCCGCTGGACCAGAGTGGCCTCGCCACCGGCAAGAACGGCATGGCGTTCTGGTGGTCCAACCAGGCTCCTGCGCTGGAAAAGGCTTCCGGCAGCGACCTGAAGATCCTGCGGTTCCCCACCAAGACAGGGTCCTCCGCTGACGCCGGGCTTTGGTACAAGGCCTCGCAGTTCTGGTCAGCCTCCTCGCGCACCAAGCACCCTGAGGAAACTGCCAAGTTCATCAACTTCCTGGCCAACAACGTCAAGGCCGGCGAAACGCTCCTTGCTGACCGTGGCGTCTACCCGAACTCCGAGGTCCGGGCAGCCATCGAATCCAAGCTGACACCGGCAGACGTCAAGGTGGTCAAGTTCATCGACCAGATCAAGGACGAGCTTGGCGAGGCTCCGGCTCCGCCGCCGAAGGGCGCCGGTTCCATCCAGGAGATCATTAAGCGCTACACCTCCGAGGTGCTCTTCGAACGGCTGTCCACGGAGGAAGCCGGCAAGAAGGCGCACGACGAGATGAAGTCAGCCATCAGCAGCTAGTTTTCACACCGCCAACACGGCTCCGGACAGATCGGGTGGACGCCTCCTCCGCCCCCTAACGTCCGACGGCGGGTGGCAGCACCGTCCCGGCGGGAACCTTGCGGTTCCTTCCGGGACGGAGCTGTTTAAGCCGGAGCCACATACATGGAGCTGCTCAAACGGAGCTTCTTGGACGCACCCTTTTATGCGAAACCGGGGGATGGTGTTGCATGACGCGGCCCAACACAATGACGCCTGGTTTCTGCTGGCTGGCGTGCTCCGCACATTCCCTCGCTGCTGGATCGACTCCACGTCCCTCATTGGTTAGCGGTATTGGAGTTGAAGCCTTGACGGGCGCGCCAATAAGCGGCGTCCCGGGAAGTGGGGGCGCGGTGGAGTGGTAGGTGTGGCCTGTTGGGGTTCGGGTTTCGACGGTGTGGCGGGTTCCGGGGATGGGTTTGGCGGTCCAGCCGGGGTTTTCCTTGGTGTGGTTGCAGGCTTCGCAGAGCCCTTGGCCGTTGGTGCTGCTGGTTGGTCCGTCGTTGTGCCAGGGGATGATGTGGTCGTCATGCCGGATCGGCGCGTCGCAGTACGGGGTCCGGCAGGTGTCGTCCCGGACTTGGAGGAACCGGCGGAGCCCGGGCGGGAAGAACCTGGCTTTTGAGTCCATCGCGACCAGCTCGCCACTGCCAGGCGCTGTGTAGAGCCGGCGGAGCCAGACGGACAATTCATGCTGGTCGGGAGAACCCGAACCAGCACCAACAACAGCCGCAGCACCAACAGCAGCGTCAGCGCCTAAGGCAGACTCCCTGCCGGGGCTAGAACCAACACCAGAATCAGGGCCACAGCCAGAACCGGTCCCGGCTCCGGCTCCGGCACCAGCTCCGGCATCAAAGTTGGTGCCGGTTGTCCGGTTCAGGATGGTTTCGCGTGCCCAGTGTCCGGGGACGGTGCCGTAGCCGGTGAGCCGGGCGGGTTCGCTGTCGCCCTGGAAAAGGGTTCGGTCGGTCATCACGAGCTGGAGGTCGATCCCGGTGATCCCGCCCGGGGTTCCGGTGACGCGTTCGACCAGGGAATCGGCCATGATCTGGCCCCTGGAGCGTTCATCCCCTGCGGACCGCAAAGCGTCGGCGTGCCGGGTGAGGGACGCGTACGCGGCCACCCCCTCGGCGACGGGCAGCAGGGCTGTCAGGTAGGTCATGGTGTCCGGCGCCGGACGCAACGACACGGTCCGTTCGGTCACGGCGTGGGATGACCGCTTGGCGACCGATCGTGGGTCCCGCCGGTATGCCGCGGCGCGGACCGCGGAAACGATGGTGCGGCTCCCGAACCCGTTAAGGGTGCCGGTGTCCGCGGCGAGCTCTTCGTCCACCGCCTGCCGGTCCTCGGCCGACAGGCAGGCTGTTTCCCGCACGATCAGCGTGGTGCGCCATTCATTCAGCTGCCCGTTCCGCAGGGCGGCGAACGTTCGGGGCATTTCGGTGACCAGGGCTTTGCCCAGGCCCAGCAGCCTTCCTCCGCGGGACGGTGACTCGCGCCGCGCCAATGCGATCTGGGGGCCGACGTCGGCACCCAGCTCATCTGCAGGGACCCCGGCGGCAGCTTGGACCCGGCGCTGGAACAGGTCAAAGGCAACAGCAATGTCAGCCTGTTTAGCAGCCGCAGCGGACTTCAAATCCTCAAGCTCCCGCAGCTGATCAATCATGCCGGCAGCATCAGCACAAACCCGCACCGCATCCAGGGCCTCCCGGACAGCGGCAACCGACGGGACAGCACGGCTCCCCGCCCCGCTGACCCCTGCCAATGCCCCAACCACTTCCATAAACCGAGTCTTCCAGCAGGGACTGACAATCGCCGGGAGCGAAAGTTCGTATGTGGAAAACCAGGGCAAGCAGGCGTAAGGCCTGTCTCGTGGGGCATCCTGCCAGCGAGTGTGCCCTGCCCTGCAGCAATAAGGTGCGACGGGGCGCCAAGGGAGGCGCCGCCGTCGTACGCCTAAAAGAGCGGGAGCGGGACCCTCTTGCCGCCCGGCACCAGGGGCGCCGCGCTGAAGCGGCACCCAATAAGGGAGGTCAGTCCTCGGCGATCACCGCCACGCTCCCGGCCGCAACAATCCCACCGAACGCCCCGCCGGTCAGCAGGTCCGTTCCCGCAGCCTCCACCGAAGCGTCAGAGCGTGTGTGGTTGATCGCAAACAGGAAGCTGCGCCCGTCAGCCGAACGCCGGCGAACCACCTCCACGCCGGAATCCGCAACCGCCGCCGGAGCAACGCCGGATTCCGCAAGGAGCCGATCCACCAGGGCCTCAACGCCGTCGGGGTCCGGGAACGTGGCGAGATACCACGCGGCTCCGCTGCCCACGACGCGGCGGGTCAGGGACGGCACGCCTTCCAGCGGGTACCCGGTGAACGTTTGGACCGCTTCCGCACCGGCAAGGTGGACGTGTTCGCTCCAGACGGAGGAAACGGTGCCGTCGCTCAGCTTCAGCTGCGAGCCGGCCAGCAGGGGGTGGAATTCCTCCACCCGCACGCCCAGCAGTTCCCGGAACGCTCCCGGGTAGCCGCCCAGCCGGACGTGGTCCTTCTCGTCCACGATCCCGCTGAAGTAGCTCACCAGGACGGTGGCCCCGCCGGAAGCGGCAGCCGCGATATTGGCCGCCGCGTCATCGGTCACGGAGTACAGCGTGCAGACAAGGACGAGGTCGTACCCCTCCAGCGATGCCGACGGGTGCACCACGTCAACGGAAACACCCCGCAGGTACAGCGAGCGGTGGAAGGCCCGCAGCAGGTCCAGGTACCGGACGTCGATGCTGGGCTTCGAATCGATCTCGCTGGCCCACCATGCCTCGTAGTCAAAGACGATTGCCGCCCGGGATTCCACCCGTGAACCGCGGACCGGCTCAAGCCGCTTGAGGGCAGCCCCGAGGTCCACCACTTCGCGCCACACGCGCGTTTCGCGCCCGCCGTGCGGGACCATGGCGGAGTGGAACTTTTCGGAGCCCGCAAAGCTTTGGCGCCACTGGAAGAACATCACGGCATCGGCGCCTCGCGCAACATGCGCCAGGGAGTTGCGGAGCATCTCGCCGGGCAGCTTTGGCTGATTGCGGGGCTGCCAGTTAACGGCCGACGTCGAATGTTCCATCAGGATCCACGGGTCACCGCCCGCAATTCCCCGCGTGAGATCCGCGCTGAACGCGAGTTCCACGTGCCGTTCGGGGTCGGCGGCCACGAGGTAGTGGTCGTTCGCGATGACGTCCAGGTCCTTGGCCCAGTCAAAGTAGTCCATCGACTTGGTGGCGCTGGACGCCATCAGGTTGGTGGTGCAGGGAACTCCGGGCGTTACTTTGCGGAGTACGGAGACAAGGTCGCGGTAGTAGTCCATCAGGGCCCAGGAGTTGAACCGCTGGAAGTCCAGCTGCTGGCCCGGGTTCAGTGTGCTGGGAGCAACTCCGGGAGGCAGGATTTCCTCGAATGAACCATAGTTCTGGCTCCAGAAGGCTGTTCCCCAGGCCGCATTGAGCGCATCGATGGTGCCGTAGCGCCACTCCAGCCAGGCCCGGAACGCGACGGTGTCCTCCTCACCGTAGAACTCGGAGACGTGGCAGCCCAGCTCGTTGTCAACGTGCCAGAGTGCCAGTGCGGGGTGGCCCTTGTAGCGCTCCGCGAGGACCCGCGTGATGCCCTTCGCGTACCGGCGGTAGACGGCCGACGACGGCGTGTAGTGCCGCCGCGAGCCCGGTCCCAGCACCGTTCCGTCAGCCGTGACGGGGAGGATTTCCGGGTGCTTGCGTACCAGCCAGGCCGGCGGGGCGGCGGTGGCGGTGGCCAGGGCCACCTTGACGCCGATGCCGGCAAGGTTGTCCAGTACTTCGTCCAGCCAGCCGAAGTCGTACTGCCCTTCCGCCGGTTCCAGCAGCGCCCAGGAGAAGATTCCGACGCTGAGGAAGTTCACGCCGGCCTCCTTCATCAGCTCCAGATCCTCAAGCCGGACGCTGACGGGCCACTGCTCGGGGTTGTAGTCTCCGCCGAAGGCGATGCCTTCGACGTTGTTCCAAACGCTCGCCGGGCCGGTGGTTTCCTGCGTGGTCATGGGACTCCTTTGTCTGCTGGAAGGGTGAAACCTGGATAAGAAATCGGAACTTTGGAAAACGCTTGCCCAAATCGGGGAATGCGGATATTGTATCGTTTCAGAAGCCGTGTAAGCCAGCTCACTACTCACGTTGTAGATGAGATCAGGGATTGCACACATCGAGCAAGGAGGCTCCCGTGATCAATAGAAGGCATTTCCTCACTACCGTTGCCGTCGGTACCGCATCTGCCGCCGCACTGGCCGCTTGTGGCACCGGATCCAGCACCGCAGGACAGACCGGTTCCGCGGAGAACCCCGTCACCATCAACTACACCTGGTGGGGCAACGACGACCGCGCCGAGCGCACCCGCAAGGCCATTGCCCTGTTCGAGTCCAAGAACCCGGACATCAAGGTCAACGGCAACTTCACCGACTTCGCGGGCTACTGGCAGAAGCGTGCCACCGAGGCCGCCGGCGGCGGCCTGCCGGACGTCATGCAGTGGGACCTGTCCTACTTGCGCGACTACGGCCAGCGCAACCAGCTCCTGGACCTCAGCACCGTCAACATCAACACGGACGCCTTTGAAAAGTCCCTCCTGCCGTCGGGCCAGATCAAGGGCAAGACCTACGGCATTCCCACCAGCACCAACGCGTTCGCTGTCTACTACGACCCCGCCAAGCTGGCCGGGCTCGGCATCGCGGAGCCCACCGGCAAGTGGACCTACAAGGAGTTCAACGAGTTCCTCACCGAGGTGGGCACCAAGAGCTCCGGCGCCCTGTTCGGCTCCACCGACTACACCGGCGTCTGGTGGATGTTCAACATCTGGCTCCGCCAGAACAACATCGAAGCCTTTACCGAGGACGGCAAGCTCGGCTTCACCAAGGACGACCTGAAGAAGTGGTGGAACCTCCCCGCCGGCCTTCGCGGCACCCCGGCCATAGTTTCCGAAGAGCGCGTCACGCAGCTGGCACCCAAGTCTCCGTTCGGTTCCAACGTCACCGCCACCGAGGTCACCTGGGACAACTTCATGGCCGGCTACCTGGCGGACAGCGGCGCCAAGGAGCTCAAGCTGGTTCCGGTCCCCTCCGACGACCCGGACAACCTGGGCCTGTTCCTCAAGCCCTCCATGCTGATGGTGGCCAGTGCCAAGACCAAGTTCAAGGACGCGGCAGCCCGGTTCATCGACTTCATGGTCAACGACCCCGAGGTAGGCCAGATCTTCAAGACCTCCCGCGGCGTTCCGGCGTCCAAGACCCAGCGCGACGGCACCACCTTCGAAGGCACCGACAAGCTCGTTGTGGACTACGAAAAGTCCATCGAGCAGTACCTCAAGGACGCCCCCGAGCCGCCCATCGTCGGCTTCGGCACGCTGGAAACTTCCTTCAAGCGCGTCGCCTCGGACCTGAACTTCGGCAAGCTCACCGTCGACGGTGCTGCAGACGCATGGTTCAAGGAAGCCGAAGACCTCATCAAGCAGAATGCCTGATCAGGCACATTGTCTGATCCAGGCTTCACAACTGACGGAATGAACTCGTGACTCAAAGCCCAACTCTGAGCAGGCGTTCGACGCAGTCCACCTCCCCGCTGCCGCGCAAGTCGCGCCAGCAGGGGGTGGATGCCCGCGCCGGCTACACCTTCCTGCTGCCCTGGCTGCTGGGATTCATCGCCCTCACCGTTGGGCCGATGATCTCCTCGCTGTACCTGTCCTTCACCAACTACAACCTGTTCGATCCGCCCAAGTGGATCGGCCTGGACAACTACACCTCCCTCTTCCAGGACGAACGGTTCCTGCAGTCCGTGGGCGTCACCGTCAGCTACGTTGTGTTCGGTACCCCGCTCAAGCTCGCCGCCGCACTGGCAGTGGCCATGCTGCTGAACAGCAAACGCCGCGGCCAAGGCTTCTACCGCTCCGCCTTCTACGCCCCGTCCCTGATCGGCGCGTCCGTGTCCATCGCCATCGTCTGGAAAGCCATGTTCGGCGATTCCGGCCCCGTGGACCAGGGCTTGTCCTTCTTCGGGATCAACCTGGGCGGCTGGGTGGGCAACCCCGGCATGACCATGCCGATGTTCATCCTCCTGACGGTGTGGCAGTTCGGCGCCCCGATGGTGATCTTCCTGGCCGGCCTGAAGCAGATCCCGGCGGATCTTTACGAGGCTGCGTCCATGGACGGTGCCGGCCCGGTGCGGAAGTTCTTCAACATCACCTGGCCCATGCTCTCCCCGGTGATCTTCTTCAACCTGCTGATGGAAACCATCCACGCGTTCCAGATCTTCAACTCGGCGTACATCATTTCCAACGGTGAAGGCGGCCCGGCCGGCTCAACCCTCTTCTACACCCTCTACCTGTACCTGCGCGGCTTCAGCGACTTCCGGATGGGCTACGCCTCGGCAATGGCCTGGCTGCTCCTGATCGTTGTGGGCATCCTGACCCTGATCATCTTCCGTACGTCCAAGTCCTGGGTCCACTACAGCGGTGATGCAAAATGACAACCATGGCAACCCCCACGCAGTCCTCCCCGGACGCACAGGTGCTGAACTACAACCCCAAGTCCGAGTCGGCAGGGGCCAAGCGCGCCAAGAGCACCATCTTCCACGTCGTGGCCCTCGCGCTGACGGCAGTGGTCCTGTACCCGGGCCTGTGGATGATCGCCTCGGCGTTCAAACCGAACGCGGAGATCGGCGGCGCCAACACGTCGCTATGGTCCAACAACTTCAGCTTTGACAACTTCGTCACGGCGATGGAGGGCATCGGCGGCGTGTCCACGCTGCAGTTCTTCACCAACTCGCTGGTCCTCGCGCTGGGTGCGGTGGTGGGAACCATCCTCTCGGCCAGCGTCTCGGCCTACGCCTTCGCACGGATCAAGTTCCCGGGCCGAAGCATCTTCTTCGGCATGATGATCGCAACGCTGCTCCTGCCGTTCCACGTGGTGATCATCCCGCAGTACATCGTGTTCCAGCAGCTTGGCTTGGTGGACACCTACGTACCGCTGCTGATCGGCAAGTTCCTCGCCGCCGACGCGTTCTTCGTCTTCCTGATGGTCCAGTTCATGCGCAACCTTCCCGGTGAGCTGGACGAGGCCGCCAGGATCGACGGCGCCGGCCACGTCCGGATCTTCACGTCCATCATGCTGCCGCTCATGAAGCCGGCCCTGATCTCCACCTCGATCTTCTCCTTCATCTGGAGCTGGAACGACTTCCTGGGCCCGCTGCTGTACCTGAACACCCCGGAAAAGTACCCGCTGCCGCTGGCACTGCGGCTCTTCGTGGACCAGACGCAGAGCTCGGACTACGGCGCCATGATCGCGATGTCCGTCCTGGCCCTGCTGCCGGTGCTGATCTTCTTCCTGGTATTCCAGCGGTACATTGTTGAAGGCGTTTCCACCCAGGGCCTCAAGGGCTGACGGCCCGGAAGGCCAGACAGAAAATGAGCATCATGGACCGCACCACTCCCGCCCCCAACCATCCCGAGCCCGTCCCGGTGAACCGCTTCGCACTGTTCTCCGAAACCCTCCTGGCAGGGGTCCTGGTGCTGGTG
>NZ_JARHXQ010000152.1:0-3137 GCF_029222765.1 Arthrobacter sp. Cr_A7
CGGCGTCGTTACCAGCGGTAACGGGCGGATGCAGAAAGGGCGCCAAAAGGGTCAAGAAAGGCCGAAATCCGCCCCTCGTTTTATGGCGGCGTGATGCGCGCGGGAGCACCCTAACGGTTGCGCGCCGAAGCGGCCACAGCCCTCGTTTCGGGGCCTTGACGCTCCTAGGCTTGAGCTATCCAATCGCTCCTTCCATGGGTGGCACCACAATGAAAAAACTCTCCATCTGGCTCACGGCTATCCTCATGGCCGTTGGGCTGGGACTCCTGGTTCCCGGGCCCGCCTCGGCAACCACATCGTATTGCGGGCTGGGCTGGGGATCCCTGGCTAAAACCAGTGAAAACCCCACCACCGCATCCGTCACCAACATCCGGACTGGGCAGCACTACTGCTTTGACCGGATGGTGGTGGACCTTAATGGCCCGGCCGCCGGGTACACCGTGCGTTACGTACCGCGGATTGTCCAGGACGGGTCCGGCTTTACCGTCCCGGTCCGTGGCGGCGCACGGCTGCAGGTCACTCTCACAGCGCCGGCCTACGACAACAACAGCGGCAGGCCCACGTATGAGCCCCGCAACCAGGCAGAACTTGCCAACGTTGCGGGTTACCAGACCTTCCGCCAGGTTGCCTGGGCCGGAAGCTTTGAAGGCTACACCAACGTTGGCCTGGGCGTCCGTGCCCGCCTGCCGTTCCGGGTTTTCAGCCTGGACGGTCCGGGTGCCGGCTCCCGCCTTGTGATTGACGTAGCGCACTTCTGGTGACATCGGGCCGGCTGCCCAAGGCCGGCACACAACTGAAAGGTGCCGCGCCCCCGGATCGCGGGGGCACGGCACCTTTTGTGCGGGGGGCAGTGCCGTGGAGGCCTTGGCCTACTCCGGAACCACCAGTGCGGGGGTGTCCCGCTTCAGGGTCTCGCCCCGGAAGAAGCCGGGCCGGACCCGGGCCATGATGAGCATGAACACGGCGCCAAGGGCCAGGATCCCGATGCCCAGGACGAAGACCAGCCCCACGCCGAACACCTCGGAACCGCTGCCGAACTCGGGCGCAAGGCTGTCCACGGCGGTCTGGCCGAACACCACGAACAGGCCTACTCCGCCCAGCACCGGGCACAGGAGACGCAGGACGAAGTTGCGGACGCTGCTGAAGACGCTGTGCCGGAAGTACCAGGCGCAGGCCAGGGCGGTCAGCCCGTAGTAGAAGCAGATCATCAGGCCCAGGGCCAGGATGGTGTCATTGAGGACGTTTTCACTGACCACGTGCATCACTGCGTAGAACCCCGCCGACATGACGCCCGCCGCGATGGTGGCGAAGCCCGGCGTCGCGAAC
This sequence comes from Arthrobacter sp. Cr_A7, assembly GCF_029222765.1. Lineage (NCBI taxonomy): Bacteria > Bacillati > Actinomycetota > Actinomycetes > Micrococcales > Micrococcaceae > Arthrobacter > Arthrobacter sp. Cr_A7. The sequence continues at coordinate 1,327 of NZ_JARHXQ010000152.1, forward strand.
TTCCTGCTGACCCGGCTGAACGGCTCCGGCAGGGCACCGTAGTGGCCCATCGCCAGCAGGCTGCGCGACGGCGACATGAACGTGGACTGCAGGGACGCGGCGGAGCTGGACAGCACTGCAAGGGACATCAGGATGGCGAAGGGGCCCATGATGGGGGAGGCCAGGGCCGTGAAGATGTTCTCGTGGATTTCGGTATTGTTCAGGCCGTTGCCGGTATCGCCCACGCCGGCGAACATCATGGTGGCGATGCTGACCAGCAGGTAGATGGCCAGGACGATGACGGCGGTGAGGGTGCCGGCCAGGCCGGAGGTCTTCTTGCCGTTCGCCGTTTCCTCGTTCACGGTGAGGCAGACGTCCCAGCCCCAGTACACGAAGATGGACAGTGAAATCCCTGCGGCAATCTGGCCGAAGGTTTCAATCCTGGTGACATCGAACCATTCCCAGCTGAAAGGGATGGCCGTTTCAGAGCTGGACCAGTTGGCGAACGCCATGGCCACGAAGAGACCAAGGACCAGCAGCTGGAACCCCACCAGGCCGTACTGCACCAGTTTGGTGGTGTGCAGCCCGCGGTAGCTGACCCAGACGGCCAGGGCCACGAATACAAAGCAGGTCAGCACGTTCAAGGCTTTGTTGGCCGCCAGGTCTGCCAGTTCCGGGGCTCCGGTGAGCTGCGACAGGAAGAGGTAGAAGAAATCGACGGCTACGCCGGCGAGATTGGACAGCACGATGATGTTGGCGGCCAGCAGGCCCCAGCCGCCCATCCAGCCCACCCAGGGTCCGAAGGCCTTGGTGACCCACGTGAACGTGGTCCCGCTGTCCGGGGAGTCGGCGTTGAGCTCCCGGTAGGCGAGCGAGACCAGGATCATCGGAATGAAACCGATCAGGAAGATGACGGGCAGCTGGAGTCCGGCTTCGTTGACGGTGGGGCCCAGTGCGCTGGTGAGGGTGTAGGCCGGGGCAATGGTGGAAATGCCAAGGACGACGACGGCGAGGAGCCCGAGCTGCCCGCCTTTCAGTCCTTTGGCGCTGATGCCGGCGGCGGAAGTGTTGCTGCTGGGGCCGGGGGAGGGCGTGCTGGTGCGGATTGTCTCTGTCATGGCACCACTTTCTGGGAAGACATTATGACGACGGTCACTATATGAATGGCGTTCATTTAGTATGAGGGTGCGGAGCTGCCTGCGCAAGGGGAAATATGAATCACGTTCGTTTATGTCCGTTCAGCGCAAGTTAGTAAGCTCACTGAGAAATTGCCCCCGTCCCCGCCGCCGCGCTCTGCAGGGCTGGTAGGTTCGGGATTACTGGACCAATGAGGAGGACGCATGAAAGCTTCACCGACACTGACCAACAATTTGCAGGCCGTGCTCACGGACCTGATCGAACTGCACCTCCAGGGCAAGCAGGCCCACTGGAACATTGTGGGTACCAACTTCCGGGACCTCCACCTTCAGCTGGATGAAATCGTGGACGCAGCGCGCCAGTTCGCCGATGACACGGCGGAGCGCATGCGTGCACTGCACGCGCTTCCGGACGGCCGCAGCTCCACGGTTGCCGAAGCCACCAGCCTGGCGCAGTTCCCCGAGGGCCTGATCAGCACCAAGGACGCCATTGAGCGGATCGTCGCAGCCCTTGAGGCTGCCGTGGGAACCATGCGGAAGGTCCACGACGAGGTGGATGAGGAAGATCCCACCAGTGCCGACCTGCTGCACGAGTTCATCGCCAAGCTGGAGCAGTTCGCCTGGATGGTGAACGCCGAAACCATGAAGCCCACTGCCAGCGTCACCGCCCCGGACGCGAAGTAGCCCCGCGGGATC
>NZ_JARHXQ010000153.1:0-21475 GCF_029222765.1 Arthrobacter sp. Cr_A7
CGGCTGCACTGGGAGCCCCCACGCTTTTGCGTGTGCTGCGGACGGCGGCTCAAGGTGCAGGTCTCGCCATTGGGCTGGTGGGCGCAGTGCTCCCGGCATGGAGCCACCACCTCCTGACGGCCCCCATTCAGCACCGGAAAAGGCACGGCCGAAAGAAGCACCAGTCCATCCACCACGCGGCATCCAACACCCTCTGGCGCATTTCTACCTTACGTAGAAGAATGGCGGCATGATGTTTGAACATGCAGACGGCAATCCCGTCCTGGAACTCGATGATGAGCAGTCCTGGCGCCTCCTTGAGGGCACACAGCACGGCAGGCTGGTGGTTTCCGTCGCCGGCGAGCCGGACATCTTCCCGGTGAACTACGTGACATCGGGCCGGAAGGTGTACCTGCGGACGGCACCGGGCAACAAGCTGGCCCAGCTGACCATCAACGCCACAGTGCTTTTCGAAACGGACGGCATCACCTCTGACGAAGCCTGGTCCGTGGTGCTCCGCGGCAAGGCCCGGGTGCTCAGCAATTCGGCGGAGCTTGCGGCGGTGGAAGAGCTGGGGCTGAAGTCGTGGGTTCCGACCCTGAAGGATTTCTACGTGGAAATCGAGCCGCTGTCCGTGAGCGGCCGGCACTTCCAGCTCGGCGAGCAGCCGGAGCGCTGACTCCGGCGTCCTGCCCGCCTCCTGGACCGGCCGCTCCTGGACTGGCCGCTCCTGGACTGCCCGCTCCTAGACTTAAGGCATGGCGGACAAGCTCACTCCGGAGCAGCGCAGCTGGAACATGTCCAGGATCCGGGGCAAGAACACGAAGCCCGAACTGCTGGTGCGCCGGCTGCTTCATGCCAAGGGGTACCGCTACCGCCTGCACGGCAGCTCCGGGGCTAGCAGGCTGCCCGGCAACCCGGACCTGGTGTTCGCAGGCCGGCGCAAGGTGATCTTCGTAAATGGCTGCTTTTGGCACTTCCACGACTGCCGCGTGGGCCAGCACGCCCCCAAAGCCAACGCGGAATTCTGGGAAGCCAAGCGCTCCCGGACCAGGGACCGTGACGCCGGCCAGCGCCGCCAGCTCGAAGACGCCGGATGGGAAGTCCTCACTGTCTGGGAGTGCGAGCTCAAGGACGGCTCGGCGCTGGAAGCCCACTTGGTGGAGTTCCTGGAGGGCCGTCAACCATCTTGAGGCAATCTTTGGCTTTTGCCGCCGTGCTTCTTGATAGTAAAGCGGAAGGATGAACCCGTCGTCCCAAAGGGCGGAAATCCCCACCAACAGTCCGGAGCAGTGCGATCCCTTCCTGCCAGCCAGCTCCCGGGCAACGACCGCCCCGGACCGTGCCACAAGGTGTCCCGCTCCGTGTTGACGGCCGGTGCCGGCAACCAATATCCAGGTGCAAAAAACCCCGTCTTACGTGGTGGCGCTGAAACCCACAGCCTTATCAAGAAACCCACAATTCTCGCCGGAAAACCAGCCACCGCGAGGCAGCAGACCTAACCTGAAAGAGCACATGCCCCACCCACCCGCACTGTTCCCGGAGTGGCATCCCCCGGCTGAAAGGAGCCTCATGGGCGCTTCAGATGATGCTTCCCGGCCGTTGGTGGACCAGTCCGTCCTCAACCGTCTCCGTGAAGAGCTGGAGGAGGACGAAGGGTACTCCATGGTGTTTGTGGGGAACTTCATCGAGTGCCTGCCGCAACGGATCGGCCGCCTGCGGCTGGCCCTGACCACCGGAGACCTGGAGGGCGCGGTGGACGCGGTGCTTAGCCTGAAGACATCCAGCCAGATGGTGGGCGCCGAGCGGCTTGCCGGCCTGGCCACGGATCTGGAAGGCGAAATCCGCACCGAGGCGCGTGAGGCGGAAGCCGCCGTCGTCCTGCCCAGGCTGGCGGCCACGTTCCTGCGGCCCATCAACCAATGCAGCCGGTTGACCATGCACCGGCTGCAGGTTCAGTGTTCTCCGGGTGCCAGGCGGTAGCCCACGCCGCGGACCGTCTGCAGCCAGCGCGGCTGCTGCGGCGAATCCCCAAGCTTCTTGCGGAGGTTCCCCATGTGGACCTCGACGGACCGTTCGTCGGCCTCGCTGATGTAACTGCCGACGTCGTAATCCTCGTCCCGCAGCCGGCGCACCAGGTCTGCCTTGGTGCGGACGGTCCGGCCCGCCTCGAGCAGGGCGTGGAGAAGTTCGAACTCGGTGCGGGTCAGGTTCATCTCTTTGCCGTCAACCACCACGGTGCGGGAGGCGTAGCTCAGTTCCAGGCCGTTGTGGCTGAAGTTCCCACGCTCGGGGTGACCGTGGCCCTCGGCTGCTGCCTCCACGGAGAAGGTGTCTGTTGCATCCGGGACGGAGCGGGGGCGGCGCATCATCGCGGCAACGCGGGCGCGAAGTTCCCTGGGGCGGAAGGGCTTGGTGAGGTAATCGTCGGCTCCGGACTCAAGCCCAATCAGGGTATCGAGCTCCTCGGTGCGGGCCGTGAGCATCACGATGTAGGCGTCGGAGAATTCGCGGATTTGCCGCGACACTTCGAAACCGTCGATGTCCGGCAGCCCAAGATCAAGGGTGATGACGTCCGGATTGAGGTGCTTGGCGATCAGGACGCCCTCGGCGCCGGTACTGGCCACGGTCACGTCGAAGCCGGCCTGGGTCAGTACCGTGCGAACCAGTTCCCGGATGTCATGGTCATCCTCGATGACCAGTCCCACACGTGCATCACTCATAGCGTCCCCTCAGCAGCCAACGTCAGAAGTATAGCGGCCTGCGGATATCCTGCTGGTATGGCCCTGCACACCCTGTCCCCGAAGTCGTCACGCCATGACTAGTCCCACAGCATGGTCCTCGGGCAAGTTGCGGTTTTTCCGCCGGCCCTTCCATGAATACCGGCTGACGGACCGGGTGGCGATGAGCCAGATGCCGCTCTTCGTGACCACGCTGCTGACAGCCTTCCTGATGTGGGCGTTCTTCCCGGCCACCATGAACAACCCGTTCTTTCTCACGTTCCTGGTGTCGCAGCTGGTCCTCATGGGCCTCTGCTACCTGGTCCCCTGGGACCGCCTGCCCTACACAAGCTTCCTGGTCATCCCCCTGCTCGACTTCGTCTCCATCGCCTTCGGCCGGGAAGGCGGGCAGGAGAGCCTCACGGGCATCAGCCTCCTGGCAGTATTCCCCGTTATCTGGTGGTGCGCCTCCGGCTACTACCCCCGCCTGGCCCTGTGGCTTTCCTTCCTTGCACCGCTTGCCATCATCTGGGTTCCGCTGCTCCTGAAAGGCAGTTTCACCGCGCAGGACTTTGCCCGCTCCCTGCTCCTGCCGGTGATGATGCTGGGCATTGGCGTGTCCGTCAGTGTCCTGACGCTCAGCATGATGCGGCAGCAGCGTGAACTGGAGGAGAAGGACGCCCAGCTGCAGGCCAACCTGCTCACCAGCCAGCGCCAGGAGTCGCTGCTCAACACGGTTCTGGACACGGTCCACCTGGGCGTGCTCGCCGTCGACGCCGACGGCCATGACATCCTGATGAACCGGAAACAGCGCGCCAACCACGAGCTGGCACGGCCCAAGGACATCGCAGACCCCAACGAGTCCCAGCTGCTCGTGTTCGGGCCTGACCGCAAGACGCTGGTTCCCGTCCAGGAGCGCCCGGTCCGCCGCGCCGTCCTGGGCGAAACCTTCACCGACTATCTGGTCTGGCTGGGCGCGGAAAAGGAGCAGCGGGCTTTTGTGACCACCGCCCGGGCCATGAAGGACGCCGAAGGGAAGTTCGCCGGTTCCGTGATCGCCTTCAGCGACGTGACGGACCTGGTGAACGCATTGACCGCCAAGGACGACTTCGTCTCCAGCGTCTCCCATGAATTCCGGACCCCGCTGACGTCCATCCTGGGCTACGTGGAGATCCTGCTCGGCGACGAGCCGGAGGAGTCCCAGCGGCAGATGCTCGAGATCATCCGCCGGAATTCGGAACGGCTCCTGACCCTGGTCTCCGACCTGCTCGCCAGCCGAAACGGCCAGCTGATCGTCACTCCGCACGCGGTGGACGTGGCGGAACTTGTGCGGGCAAGCGTTTCGTCGGCCACGCCGAAAGCCGTTGCGTCCGGGGTGGTGCTGGCTGCAGAGACGCCGGAGCGGCTGGAAGCCCATGTTGACGGCGCCCGGATTTCACAGGTCCTGGACAACCTTGTGTCCAACGCGATCAAGTACTCCCCCGACGGCGGAAACGTTGTGGTGTCCCTGGCTCAGGAGAACGGGCACCTGGCATGCCGCGTCACGGACACCGGCATGGGGATGAGCCCCGAAGACGCGTCGGAGGTGTTCGCCAAGTTCTTCCGCACCAGCAGCGTCCGGCGCACCGCCATCCCCGGCGTGGGGCTGGGCCTGCCCATCAGCAAGGCGATCGTGGAAGCGCACGGCGGGACCATCGAGGTGGACAGCGCACTGGGCCAGGGCACCACGTTCACCTTCCGGGTTCCGGTCTAGCCATCTCCGGTGGTTGAACCTGCTGGAACCTGGATTTCGACAGGCTCAATCACCGGTGGCTCCGGTCTAACGGGCCTGCCGGACCACCTCGCCCCAGGACTGCCGGGCAAGATCGCGGACCGAGGCGAGGATGTCGGCCGGTGCCATGGACAGGTCCAGCGGGAACTCCACGATGTCGATGTCCGTGTTGAGGATGCGGCGGAGCTTCATCTCGCCCGATCCGGCGTAGACCAGCCAAGCGGTGGGCACTGCCAGCGCCGTGCTGTGGGCCAGCATCTGGTAGTGGTCAGCCGTCAGGGAAGCGCCGGCATCGGTGGCTGCCTTGTACTTGGCGTTGTACACCACCACCGGACGGCCGCCCAGCAGGTGAACCGCGTCCGGGCGGACCGACAGCCTGTCCGCGTCCCGCACCGCTTCACTGAGCAGCGCGTTGTACCGCAGCCGCAGCTCCCCCGGGTAAGCCGCCATCGCCTCGCGCAGGGCGGTGCCGACGAAGTCCTCGAACACCTGGTTCATATCCACCACGAACGAGGCTGTCTGTTGCCTGCCCTCCCCCGCTTCCGCCGACGCGTTGCGCAGGATCAGCTCGGCCAGGCGGAGCACCGCGTGGTAGCGGAGGTTCATCCTGGTGGGCTTCCACGGCGGCAGCGGAGCGCCTGCTGGAAGGCGGGTGACGGCGTCGAGCTTTCCCTTGAGCAGGCGAAGCCGGCTCAGCACCTCGGGGCGCACGCGCGGGATCTGGCCCATCCGTTCCAGTGCCGCGCGGAGGATCCTGTTCTCGGCGATGTCCTCGGTGAACTCGTCATACGAGACTTCCAGCGGCACCAACATCCCCGGCCGCCGGGAGATCTGGTCCGAAATCCGGATCCGCCCCTTGACGGTCCGCAGCGACTCATCAACGGTGAGGTAGCCCTGCAGCACGCCGCGGCCCAGGGCGCGTTCGGCAAGCTGCGCCAATGATTCGGCCAGCGCGCTCCACAAATCCCGGTCCTCGACGGCAGCCACGGTATCCGGCCTGAAGCCCTGCTCGCCGGCGTAGCTGAGCAGGAACAGGAGCCGGCTCAGGCCCAGCCGGTCCTTGGGGCGGACGTCCAGCTGCACGGTGGGCGTCCGAACGGAACCCACCTTGCCCACCGGCTCGATCCGGTACAGCCCCATGCCCATCGGCGAGGCTTTGGCCAGGCCGCTGGAGTTCAGGAAGGAGGCGCTGGCGGGGTCGAGCCGTTCCACCATTCCGCGGGACAGCTCATCAAGGACCAGGTGCCGCAGGGACGGGCCGGAGCTACCCGGCTGCAAGGCGTCCCAGCAACTGGTCCAGCCCGAAGCGTTCCTCCAGCTGCGCCCGGGTGAGCTGGCCGTGGTAGTGCTCTTCCAGGAGGGGCATGAGCTCGTACTTCCAGATCCGGCGCAGCCCCGCCGGAGTCTGGGCAGCCGGCTTCATGAAGTAGGACGGGCCGATCATCAGGTCGCGGTCCCACTCGTCGATGGCGCTGTTCAAAGCATCCAGCAGCAGTGCGGGGGTGGTGTCCAGCTCCCGGGCCTGCAGGAACCGAAGCAATGAGCCCTTCACCGGTTCGGTCTGCGGGTGCAGCTCGATGAAGGAAAAACGGCGGCGGATGGCGGCGTCCATCATGGCGATGGACCGGTCCGCGGTGTTCATGGTGCCGATGATGTACAGGTTGTCCGGCAGGGTGAACGGCTCGTTCGGGCTGTACTGCAGATAGATCCGGTCGTCGCGGTACTCCAGCAGGAAGTACAGCTCGCCGAACACCTTGGCCAGGTTGGCGCGGTTCATCTCGTCGATGATGAGGAAGTACGGCTTTTTCTCGTTCCCGGGCTTGGCGGCCTCTTCTGCGAGGCGCCGCAGCGGCCCGGCCACCAGTTTGAAGGACACCTGGCCCTCGTCCGTTTTGTCCGGCCGGTAGCCCTCGAAGAAGTCCTCGTAGGCGTAGGACGGGTGGAACTGGACCAGCTTGACGCGTTCGTCGGTGGTGTCGTCAGCCAGCTCGGCTGCCAAATGCTTCGCCAGGTAGGTCTTGCCGGTACCGGGAGGGCCGTACAGGACCAGCTGCCGGTTCTCCTCCAGCAGGTCCGCGATCTCCTGCAGCGGTTCCAGCTCCATGTGCAGTGAGTCTGCGAATTCCGGGGTCAGCGGGCGGAATCCCTCCTGGACGGGAGGCACGACGACGGCGGCTTCAGCATCGCCGTCGGGCTCGGCTTCCGCTTCGGGCGGCAGGAGGGCCTGCAGCGCCTGCGCCACGCGGGTGACGTCCACGACGATGCCGGCGGTGGCCAGCTGCCGCTGCACGTGCCGGGGCAGGCTTGTGGTGGGGTGTCCTTCATCGAACCAGCGGACCTTGCGGCGGAGGCGCCGATTGTCATCGTTGTAGTCGGGTTCCCCGAGCACACCGCCCAGCCGCACCGTGCCGGCGTGCTGGTACAGCACCAGGTCCCCGGGCTTCATCACGGTGAGGAAGGCGAAGACGGCGGTTTTGGTGTCCTCGCGTTCCACGTAGCCGAGGTGTTTGTAGTCCTCGTCCACGGCGTGCTGCACCACTCCCGCGGTGACGCCCGGGTTGAGCAGCCGGAGGTGCTCGACGTCGAGGGTCACCTTTTCCTCGCCCTGCCAGGCAGTGAGCAGTTCGGTGTTGTCGCCGTGCGTCCGCAGCAGCCAGGCCCGGTGTCCGGGGTCTCCCACCTTGCGCCACTGGCTGACCAGCTGCCGGGCGTACCAGTCGATGCGCTGGCCCGCCTGCTCGTCCAGATGCAGCCGGATGCGGTGGATGTCCGCGGTGATGTCGTCTTCGCTGTCCCCCTTGGCCCCGCCCACCAGGGAAGCGAAGGCGTCCCGGATTTCCTGCCGCTCAATGTCCGCAACGACGGGCTCAAAGTAGCTGGGCCAGGCCAGGAACTCGATGCTGCGGCGGATGGCCGGCTGGTCACCCGGCGTGGCCGAGGCAAGCCGGTGGAACTTCAGCGGGTCCTGCAGGGCGCCGGTGATCTGTGCCGGCGGCTGCTGGTCCACGTGCTGCACAAAACGGCACAGCCACTTCAGGTGGTCCCAGATGGTCCAGTTGAACTCTGCAGTGCGGTCCCGGATCACTCCGTGGTCCGTCATGCCCTGGTAAAGCTCGTCAGGCAGGTCCAGCGGAGGTTCAAGCCATGAAGCGGCCTCAGCTACCCGGGCACGCTTGACCTTGAGGGACTTCACCTCGTGTGCCAGGGGCAGGGACTGCAGGAAGAGCAGCTCGACGGCCAGTTGCTTCGCCTCGCGGGACGCGCCGTCCAGGTTCTGCCGGAGGTTGGTCATCATGGGCGCTTTGGGGTCCGGCGTCCCGCGTTCCAGCCGGTCCAGGAGTTCGGCGGCGGCCTCCGACGTCCAGGTCAGCGTCCTGCCGTCCAGGGCCGACGGTTTGCCCTGCAGCCCTGGCCCCAGAACGAACCACGCCGCATCTTCGATCTCTCGTGAGATGCCGAGGGCGCGGGTCATGGCAGCAGTGGAGGCGGGGGTCATGGATTCAAATTTACAGGGTCAAGCTGGGCGGCGGCTCAAAGGTCTCTGGACGGGCAGTCCCGCGGGGACCTTTTGACCTCCGGCCGCCCGCCCGTTTCCTGTTGCTAGACGCCGGGGGTACCCCGCTTCCGCCCAAAGATGAAGTAGCCCATGGGGCCGATGAAGTTGATGAAGGAGGCGGCCCGCCACGCCGCTTTCGGCCCGTTGATCTGAGCCTCGGGCCGCCGGGAGATGTCTCGTTGCGCAGCCACCAGCAGCGACATCTGAGCGATGCCCACCACAATGGTGCCGGCCTTTGCCGACGGTGACATCTCCTTCCAGGTCTTCTTCTTCCTGGCAGCGCTGGTCTTGTTCTTGGCCATCTGGGATTCCTTTCGTTCGGGTGTTTCCAGTCCAGTCTGTCCGCTGGAGTCTTGTCCAGAGGCTTAGTGGGTGTAGGGAGCCAGCCGTTCCTTCTGTTCGGCAGTCAGCCGCTGCACGCGGCCGGTGGCTTCGTCCACGAAGGCCAGGTGGGTGCTGGCCTTCACGCAGTCCTCCCCGGTCACGGGGTCCTTGACGAGGTAGTGGATGTCGAAGCTGGCGCCCTTGACGGCGCCGATCCACACCTGAACCACGGCGGGGATATTGCGGTACTCAAGGGTCCTGACGTAGCGGATCTTGTGGTCCACCACCAGCGCCATGGTCCCGTCCGGGACGGCGTTGAAGAGTGACACCTGCGGCTCGACGCCGGGAAGTCCCGCTCCCCGGGGAGGCCCGAAGGCCCCGATCCGGGCTTCCTCCAGCATCCGCACGATCTGCACGTTGTTGATGTGGCCGTAGGCATCCATGTCGCCCCAGCGCATGGGTACCAGGACCTCAATGCGCCGGTGTCCGTGCTTCCCGTGGTCCTGCCGCGCGTGCCTGTCCTGCTCCACTGTGTCTACCCGCTCCGCTGTGTCTACCTGATCCACTGTGTCCACTTGCTCCATTGTGTCTGCTTGCTCCACGTTGTTTCAGTTCTCCACGTTGTCTCAGTGCTGCACATTGTCCAAGGGCTGTACATTGTCTACCTGCGCGCTCAACTGTGCACCGCCGTCGCATCATCCACCGGCACGTCCCCGGCGTCGGCTCCGGCGAACTGGGACATGTAGAGCCGGTAGTAGGCGCCGCGGGCGGCGAGGAGAACCTTGTGGTTGCCCTGCTCGACGATCCGGCCGTCCTCCATGACCAGGATGGTGTCAGCATCGCGGATGGTGGAAAGCCGGTGCGCGATCACGAAGCTGGTCCGGTCCGTCCGGAGCGCCGCCATGGCCTTCTGGACCAGGAGTTCGGTACGGGTGTCAACGGAGCTGGTGGCTTCGTCGAGGATCAGCAGTGACGGGTTGGCCACAAAGGCGCGGGCGATGGTGATGAGCTGTTTTTCGCCGGCGCTGACGTTGTTGCCCTCTTCGTCAATGATGGTGTTGTAGCCCTGGGGCAGGGCCCGGACGAAGCGGTCCACGAAGGTGGCTTTGGCCGCGGCCATGACCTGTTCCTCGGTGGCGTCCAGGTTCCCGTAGCGGATGTTGTCGTAGATGGATCCGCCAAACAGCCAGGCGTCCTGGAGCACCATGCCCACCTTGGAGCGGAGCTCGGAGCGGCTGAGGTGGGTGATGTCCACTCCGTCCAGGGTGATGGAGCCGGAGTTGAGCTCGTAGAAGCGCATCACCAGGTTCACCAGGGTTGTCTTTCCGGCGCCGGTGGGCCCGACGATGGCCACGGTGTTTCCGGGTTCTGCGGTGAAGGACAGGTTTTCGATGAGTTTCCGGTCCTCGGTGTAGCTGAAGGTGACGTCCTTGAAGTCCACGTGACCGTCGGTCTTGGGAGGCAGGTGCTCGGTGGCGGTCTCGGGGTCCTGTTCATCGGCATCGAGAAACTCGAACACTCGTTCAGCGGAGGCAACACCGGACTGGAGCATATTGGCCATGCCCGCCATCTGGCCCAGCGGCTGGGTGAACTCACGCGAGTACTGGATGAACGCCGTGGCATCGCCCAGCGACATGGACCCGGACGCGACCCGGAGGCCGCCCACCACGGCGATGCCCACATAGCTGAGGTAGGAGACGAACTGCATCACCGGGAAGATGATGCCGGAGACGAACTGGGCGCCGAAGCTTGCCTTGTAGAGGGCTTCGTTGCGTTCCTCGAATCGTTCCAGCATGTCGGCGTCGCGGCCGAAGACCCTGACGAGGTCGTGGCCCGAGAAGGATTCCTCGATCTGGCCGTTGAGCGCGCCGGTGTTCTTCCACTGCGCGGCGAACAGTTTCTGGCTGCGCACGCCGATCATGCCCGCCGCCACACCGGACAAGGGCAGCGCGACCAGTGCGATGAGGGCCAGCTGCCAGGAAACGATGAACATCATGACCACGATGCCCACCACGGTCAGGAGGGAGTTGATCAGCTGGGCGAACGCCTGCTGGAGTGCCTGTTGGATGTTGTCGACGTCGTTGGTCACCCGCGAGAGGACGTCGCCGCGCTGCCGGGTGTCGAAGTAGTTCAGGGGCAGGCGGTTCAGTTTCTTTTCGGTGTCGTCGCGGAGCCGGCGGATCACCTTCATGACAATCCGGTTCAGGACGTAGCCCTGCAGCCACAGGAAAATGTTGGCCACGAAGTACATCAACAGGACGATGGCGATCAGGAAGGACAGCTTCTGGAAGTCGATGCCGGTGCCGGGTACCAGTTCCATCCGCGAGACCATGTCCGCGAAGTTGTCCTGCCCCTGCTGGCGCAGCCCGTCAACAAACTGGTCCTTGCTGACGCCGGCCGGGAGCTGTTTGCCCACCACTCCGCCGAAGATGACGTCCATGGCCTGGCCAAGGATCTTCGGCGCAATGACGTTAAGCACCACGGCGACCACCACCATGGCCACCACCACGTAGATGCCCAGGGCCTCGGGCTTCAGCAGCCCCATTAGCCGCTTCGCGGAAGGCCAGAAGTGCTCGGCTTTCTTGGCGGGCATCCCGCCGAACATGTCCCCGTCCGCTTCGGAGGGCTTGTACTCCTCTTCGAGGAATTCGTCCTCGTCGGCCAACCCCGCCTCGGCAGGGTCCGTGGCTCCGGGGGCGGTTTCTGCGATGGGTGTGGAGTCCTTTTTGCGGGGGCTCATGCCATTTCCTCCACGCTCAGCTGGGATTCAACAATTTCCTGGTAGGTGGGTGAGGTTTCCAGGAGTTCCTCGTGGGTTCCGCGGTCCACGATTCGGCCGTTGTCCAGCACCAGGATCTGGTCCGCCTCGGTGATGGTGGAGACCCGCTGGGCCACGATGATGACGGTGGCGTCGGCAGTGGTGCCCTTGAGTGCGGCGCGCAGCCGGGCGTCGGTGGCGACGTCCAGTGCGGAGAAGGAGTCGTCGAACAGGTAGACCCTGGGCTTCGTTACCAGCGCGCGGGCGATGCAGAGGCGCTGGCGCTGGCCGCCGGAGACGTTGGTTCCGCCCTGCGCGATCCTGGCGTTCAGGCCGTTCTTCTTCTCCCGGACAAACGACTCACCCTGGGCGACCCGGAGCGCGTCCCAGAGTTCCTGGTCCGTTGCCTCGGTCTTCCCGAAGCGGAGGTTGTGCTCGATGGTGCCGGAGAAGAGGTAGGGCCGCTGCGGTACCAGTGCCACGCGTTTGGTGATCTCGGCGCGGTCCAGCAGGCCCACGGGCACTCCGTCCAGCAGCACTTCGCCCTCGGCGGCGTCGTACAGCCGGGGCAGCAGGGACAGCAGCGAGGTCTTGCCCGCACCGGTGGAGCCGATGATGGCAATGGTCTGGCCGGGCTTGGCGGTGAAGCTGATGTTGCTCAATACCGGTGACTCGGCGCCGGGGTAGGCGAAGGTGACGTTGCGGTACTCGACCACGCCCGTGAGGGACGCCGGAGCCTGGGGCTCCTCGGGATCGTGGATGGAGGGCTCGACGTCGAGCACCTCGCCGATGCGGTCGGCACAGACAGAAGCGCGCGGGATCATCATGGCCATAAAGGTGCCCATCATGACCGCCACCAGGATCTGAAGTAGATATTGCAGGAAGGCCGTCAGCGCGCCCACCTGCATCTCGCCGGAATCCACCCGCTGCCCGCCGAACCACAGCACCGCTGCCGTGGACAGGTGCAGGATCATGCTGATGGCCGGGAACATCAGTACGAACAGGGCGCCGATCTTCAGGGACACATCGGTGAGTTCCCCGTTGGCTTCCCCAAACCGCTCCGTTTCGTAGGGTTCGCGGACAAAGGCCCGGACCACCCTGATGCCGATAATCTGCTCGCGCAGCACCGCGTTGATGCGGTCGATCTTTTTCTGCATGGACCGGAACAGGGGCATCAGCCGGACCACCAGGTAGCCCACCACAACGGTCAGGAGGGGGACCGAAACCCACACCAGCCACGAGAGGTTCAGGTCCTCCCGCAGCGCCATGATGATGCCGCCGATGCACATGATGGGCGTGGCCACCATGAAGTTCAGGGCCATCAGCATCAGCATCTGGACCTGCTGCACATCGTTGGTGCCGCGGGTGATCAGGGTTGGGGCACCAAAGGCGTTAACGTCCTTGGCGGAGAAGCTGGTGACCTTGCGGAACACCGCGCGCCGCAGGTCCCGGCCCAGGGCCATGGCCGTTTTTGAACCGAAGTAGACGCCGGCAATGGCCGTTCCCACCTGGACGAACGCCACGAGCAGCATGACGGCCCCGGTCCGCCAGATGAAGTCGGTGTCTCCCCGGGAAACCCCTTCGTCAATGATCTGTGCGTTCAGGCTGGGGAGATACAGCGCGGCAATGGTGGACGCCAGCTGGAACACGATGACGGCCACCAGATACGGCATGTACGGCCTGGAAAACCTCTTGATGAGGGTGAGGAGCATGCCCGCGGATCCTTAGGGATGAGTGAGTGGAGCAGGAAGGTTAAGTAGTAGCAGCCGGGGCTGACATCCCTAGCCTTCCCACTCTACGAAACTCCCTTCGCCCGTCAAACAGCCTGCGGAAAGATCATCCGAGGGGCGTACCCCCGGCGGGTCACTTTCCTGCCGAGGCAAGCTCCGGCGTCGTACTTTCTGCTGCCTGCGCAGGCTGGATGTCAACCGTGCGGCGCAACGGCTTTTCCTTGATGAACAGCACGGACACCAGTGCCACCACAGCCACTACCGCGGAAATCAGGAATACTTCGGCCGTGGCGTCGCCGTACGCGGCCCGCATGATCTCGCGCACGGGTTCGGGCATGTGGGCCAGGTCCATGCTGCTGCCTGCGCTGCCGCCCTGGACGGGAATCCCGGCGGCGGCCAGTCCCTGCGTGGCAAGGCCGCTCACGCGGTTGGCCAGGACGGCGCCGAGGACGGAAACGCCGATGGCGCCGCCGACGGAGCGGAAGAATGCAACCGAGGCGCTGGCCGTGCCGATGTCGGAGGCGCGGACCGTGTTCTGGACCGCCAGGACCAGGTTCTGCATCAGCATGCCCAGGCCAAGGCCCAGGACGGCGGTGAAGATGCCGGTATGCCAGAGTTCAGTGGTGTGGTCCATGGTTCCGGCGAGCCCAAGTCCGCCGATCAGCAGGATGGAGCCGGCAATCAGGTAGCCCTTCCACTTGCCGGTCCGGGTGATCAGGAGTCCCGAGGCCACCGAGCCGGCCAGGTTGCCGGCGATCATGGGAAGCGTGAGCAGGCCGGCCTCCGTTGGCGTGGCCCCGCGGGCAACCTGGAAGTACTGGCCCAGGAAGGTGGAGGAACCGAACATGGCAATGCCCACTGCCACGGAGGCGAGGATGGACAGCGCGGTGGTGCGCTCGGAGATGATCTTGAGGGGGATGATGGGCTGTTCCACCTTGGATTCCACCAGCACCAGCAATGCGAGCATGAGGACACCCCCGCCCACCATCACGGCGGACTGCCAGGAGATCCAGTCGTAGTAGGCGGGGTTGCCGGCGAAGGAGACCCAGATCAGGAGCAGGCTCACGCCGGAGGTCAGCAGGACGGAGCCGAGCCAGTCGATCTTGGCCGGGCGCCGCACATGGGTGATCTTGAGCGTGACCTGCAGCAGGACCAGTGCGACGACGGCGAGCGGCACGCAGACGAAGAACGTCCAGCGCCAGCCGAGCGGGCTGTCCACGATGAAGCCGCCCAACAGCGGGCCGCCGGCGGTTCCCACGGCCATGACGGCGCCCATGTACCCGGAGTATTTGCCGCGGTTCCGCGGCGGGATCATGGTGCCGATGATCGCCTGGGCCAGGGCCGTGAGGCCGCCCATCGCCACGCCCTGGATGACGCGGGCCACCAGCAGCAGCGGGATGGTTTCGGAGAGGCCGGCCATGACGGAACCGGCCACAAAGATGATGATGCTGAGCTGGACCAGGACCTTTTTGTTAAAGAGGTCGGCGAGCTTGCCCCAGATGGGTGTGGTGGCGGCGTTGGCCAGCAGCGCGGCGGTGATGACCCAGGCGAAGTCGGTTTGGGTGCCGTGCAGGTCGGACATGATGGTGGGCAGCGCGTTCGCCACGATGGTGCTGCTGAGGATGGCCGTGAAGAATGCGGCCAGGAGACCGGTGAGGGCCTCCATGATCTGCCGGTGGGACATCTCCGGCGGCGCGGCGGGGTTTGTCGGCCCGGCCTGGGTTGAGGTGTTCGGCGCGGCGGTCTGGCTTGCCATAAGAATGCTCCTAAACGCTGGTTTTAGTGGATCCGGCCGCCGTTGCCCGGGCTGATGTCTTGAGTGATTCGGTGAGCTTGTGCAGGGTTTTCGCCGTGGTTCCGACGTCTTCCTCGCTCCAGTCGCGCAGGTAGTCCTGCAGGACGGCTGTGCGTTGCTCCTCGATGTGCCGGAGCTTCTCCGCGCCCGACGGAGTGAGGGCCACCAGCTGCGCCCGGCCGTCGTCGGGATCCTGCCTCCGGACCACGAAACCCTGCTCCTCCAGGTCCGCGATGTGGCGGCTGAGGACTGGAGCGCTGACGCCCAGCCGCTCCGCAAGTTTGGTGGCCCGGGACTCCCCCTCCCCCACGAACCGCAGGACGCCCTGGAGCGCCACCCCGGTGTCCTGGCCCCGCGCGCTGGCCGTGGCGATACACCGCACCGCGCGCTGGAGGTCGAAGATCTGGTACACGAGATCGGCTGCCGTATCAGGGGCTACTGCCATGGCTCCAAGGACTCCTCAGTTGTTTGCCTGAAGCAACTATATCCCACATTGGTTGCTTTAGGAAACTATCCCCCGCGGGCACGCTTGAAGGGCCGGGTATACGAAAGGACCCCGCCTCCTTGCTGGAGGCGGGGTCCTTTCGTATGTTTAGTTCTGGTCAGGCTTCCAGATGCGTGGGGGCGAACATCTTCAGGAGCGTTTCAACCACGACGACGTTGGGCCCGTCGGCGGCGAATCCCGCCTTCAGCGCGTCCCCCACGCCCTCGGGCGATACCCGGGTGGCGGGAACACCGAAGGCTTCTGCGAGCTTCACGAAATCGGGCCTGGCGAGTTCGGTCGCGGTGGCCTTGCCAAAGGCGCCCACCATGTATTCGCGCAGGATCCCGTAGCCGCCGTCGTCCACGATCAGCCAAGTGACCGGGACGTTGTGCTGCTTGGCTGTGGCCAGTTCGGAGATGGAGTACATCGAGGAGCCGTCGCCGGATACTGCCAGCACCCGGCCTGGCTTGCCCACGGTTTCCAGGCCGACGGCACCGCCGATGGCCGCGGGGAAACCGTAGCCCAGCCCGCCTGCGCCCTGGGCCGAGTGGAACTGGCCTTGCCGGGCGTCCCAGCAGGACCAGCCCCAGTAGGCGGCAATGGTCATGTCCCAGAACGTCTGCATGTCCGCCGGGACGGCCTCGCGGATGTCGGCCATGAACTTCAGTTCCTTGCCGAGGTCCTGGGACTCCAGGCGTGCCCTGACCTTCGCCAGGGACTCCTTGACCAGCTCTTCCGGAGCAGTGCCGTGCCAGTTGGCTTTGGCTCCTGAAGGGTCAACCTCCAGGGCCTCGTCCAAGGCCGCCAAGGCCTGGCCGGCGTCGGCGCGGATCCCCAGGCCGGGGCGGTTGGACTCCAGGACCCGCGGTTCGGCATCGATCTGGATGATTTTGCCCTGGGGCTCAAAGGTGAAGTAGTTGGAGGTGACCTCGCCCAGGGACGAGCCGATGACCACCAGGACATCGGCATCCTCGAGCAGATCGGTCATGTGGCGGTCCTCGATCCAGGACTGCAGCGATAACTCATGGTTCCAGGGGAACGCGCCGTTGCCGCCGGGGGTGCAGATCACCGGGGCGCGCAACTTCTCCGCGATGGACAGCAGGGACTTCTCCGCCCTCCCCCGCCGCGTGCCGCCGCCGGCGATGATCGCGGGCCGTTCGGCAGCTGCCAGCCACTTCACGGCCTCGCGCACCAGTTCCACCCGGGGCGGGTTGTCCGCTGCTTCGGCCAGGGCGTCCTCCACGGGCGGAACCATGATGGGATCCAGCAGCACGTTCTGGGGAATCTCGATCCACACCGGACCCTGGGGCGAGGAAATGGCCTCAGTCCAGGCATCCTGGATAGCTGACGGGATGCCTGAGGCGTGCTGGATCAGCCGCTGGCTCTTAGTGACATTCGCCGCCGACGCCTTCTGGTCATCGAGCTGGTGCAGCATGCCCTTGCGCCGGGCGCCCAGGCCTTCCAGCGGAATCTGGCTGGCCACCACCACCATCGGAACACCCGTGGCGTAGGCCTCCTGCAGGCCTGCCAGGGAGGTCAAAGCGCCCGGGCCGGTGGACAGGAACAGGACCCCTACTTCGCCGGTGGCGCGGGAGTACCCGTCCGCTGCGAAGGCACTGTTGTTCTCCACCCGCGAGGACACGAACTGCAGGTTGCCCCGGCCCATCGCATCAAAGAGGCCCAACGCATGCTGGCCGGGGATGCCAAAGACGGTCTTCGCGCCCAGGGCTTCCAGCGTTTCGACGACGAGGTCCCCGCCGTTACGGGCGCCGGTCCCCTTTGTGGGGGCGGCCGTTCCCGGATCGAAATCGATCATTTCGCTACTCCTTGCCGGCTGCCGCAAAACCGGCAGGCCGCCGGACCTCCTGGCCAAGGGCCTGCGCAGCGTATCCAATGGCAGCCCCGAAACGGTCGCCCGGCACAGCGTTATCCGCCATCAGGGTCACCAGTTCGTAGGCGACGTGGCTGGCGGCCACACCCGTAATCTCCGCGTGGTCGTAGGCCGGAGCGACCTCGACGATGTCTGCGCCCACCAGGTTCATGCCGCGGAAGCCGCGGATAATTTCCAGGAGTTCGCGGCTGGTGATGCCGCCGGCTTCGGGCGTGCCCGTGCCGGGCGCGTGCGCGGGATCCAGCACGTCGATGTCCACGGAGATATACAGCGGGCGGTTGCCGATCCGGTCGCGGACCTTGGCCACGGTCTCAAGGATGCCCTGGTAGTAGACGTCGGCGGAGGTGACGATGCCGAACCCGAAGCGGTGGTCGTCGTCCAGGTCCTTCTTGCCGTAGAGCGGGCCGCGCGTGCCGATGTGGCTGATCGCCTCGGTATCGAGGATGCCTTCCTCGACGGCGCGGCGGAACGGCGTGCCGTGGGTGTATTCGGCGCCGAAGTAGGTGTCCCAGGTGTCCAGGTGGGCGTCGAAGTGCAGCATGGCGACCGGCGCGCCTGCACGCTCGGCGGCGGCACGGAGCAGGGGCAGGGCGATGGTGTGGTCGCCGCCAAGGGTTACCAGCTTGCTGCCGCCGGCGGTGAGGTCGAGGGCGTTCTGCTGGACGGTTTCAATTGCCTCGTTGATGTTGAAGGGGTTGACCGCCATGTCCCCGGCGTCTGCCACCTGGACGTTTTCGAACGGGCTGACGTCCCAGGCCGGGTTGTAGGGGCGCAGAAGGCGGCTGGCTTCCCGGACGTGGTTGGCGCCGAAGCGGGCACCGGGGCGGTAGGAGACGCCGGAGTCAAAGGGAACGCCCACCACCGTGATGTCGGCCTTGGCCACCTGGTCCAGCCGCGGGAGGCGGGCGTAAGTGGCAGCACCCGCATAACGGGGAATACGGGATGAATCGATGGGGCCAAGGTTGCCGTTGGCTTCGATGCGCAGCTCTTCCAATGGAGGCCTCTCCTTCGAGGAGTTGAGTGACTATGTGACTGCCATCATACACCCTGGTTTTCTAATGAGCACCAAGTGTTTACCTTCGTGGGTTCGGTCCATTCCTGCCCGGTTCCTGCCCGGCTTCCCCGCCCTCAGCCCTGGCTTTCGCGGAAAACACAGGAATCCCACACGCTCCTGCCGTTGACGTCCGAACCGAACCGGGAAGGAATGAACAGCCCTCACGCAAAAGCGCTGTCCACATACCGCCGCTGTCCCATTCCGCAGCCCAATCAGGGCAACCTGCAATTGATGAATGGACATCTTTGAGTACCTCAAGAGCAACGGGGGCGTCGCCCGGGCCGCACATCTTCTTGACGCGGGCTACTCCCGGCGGGACATCAGGCGCCTGGCGGAGCGCGTGGGGTGCCTTGCTCCGCCGTCGTCCACGGCTTTGGCGACGTCGGCTATCCGACTGCACGGCGTTCCCCTTGAGCTGCTCAAAGCCCAACTGCGCGGGGACCGCTCCCGCCCGGTCCTGCGGGCACTGCGGGACCTCGACCTCCGGGCAGAGTCCATCGTGGAGGTGGATGCCCAACATCTGTTCAGAACCAAGGGCAACGGATATGAGGCCCAGGTGGTCCTGCCCGGAATTGGGCGCGTGGATTTCCTGCTTGCCGGCTTCCTGATTGTGGAAATTGACGGCTTCGCTTTTCACTCAAAGCGTGCAGACATGCTCAGGGACCGGCAACGCAACAACACCTCCACGGTCACCGGCTACGCCGTCCTCCGCTATATGCCCGAACACATCTGGTTCCACCCGGAGCAAGTCTTGACGGAAATCAGGGCCGTGCTGGACGCCGGACCGGTGCGTTCCTTCCCGGTTTGACCCTGTCCGCCATGTTGGGAGGCCCCACACTCCGGGAAACTCGGGGAAGGAACACGGGTGCGCCGGCCGCAAACCGGGCAGGAACGTACGGCAACGCGGGGGGCACTACCGGCTGGCGGCGGGGACCAGAACCCAGAGCACCTCGACGGGCTTGTCCGTGGGATTGACCCAGGTGTGCGGCTCCCGGCCGGGGAAGGTGACGGTGTCGCCCGCGTCAAGGTCGTACTGCTCGTTGGTGAGGATAAGGCGGATGCTGCCTTTGATCACGTGAAGCACGTCCACGTCGCAGTCCACAGCGTAGAGTTCGGATTCGCCGCGGCCGTGCGGTTCGATGCAGGCCTGGATGATCTGGATGCGCCGTTCTGAGCGGGCCGTGAGCAGCCGCTCCACAATGCCCTGGCCACCAAGGGAGATCCGCGGCCCGTCGTTGCGCTTGGTCAAGTGCGTTTCCGGGGCCGCGAACAGGTCGCCGATCGAGATGGACAGGACCTGGCACAGCGTCACCAGCGAGGCCACTGACGGGGACGTCAGGTCGCGCTCCACCCGGCTCAGGAAGCCCTTAGTGAGCCCGGTGGCATCGGCAACCTGCTCAATGGTGAGCCGCTGGGACTGCCGGGCGGCCCGGATCCGGGAACCAATGGCAACCGGAACGTTGCTCGGCTCAACTGGCAGTGCCTTCATCTACGAACCTTTCATGGCCGGCAGTCCGGCCCCACTCTGGAGCAATACTAATGGCCAGCCTCTTCTGTGACGCCTCCATGGCGCGCGGTCCGGGCTACCTAATTCCCCCTTGACTGTTACTGCCGTCACAGCCTAACCTTTGGAAAACACATGTTGCCTATAGGGCAATTATCGAGCGCCCCCTCTCACCCCAATTTTCGCAGCGGCATCCGGCGGTCCCCCCGCTCCGGATGCAACCCCCGGCTGCCAAACAGCTCCAAGGAGCCCAACATGGACGCACAAGTCATCAACATCGCCATCGTGGTGGTGTACCTGCTCGCAATGCTGGCCTTCGGCTGGTGGGGCAAGTCCCGCACCAAGAACAACAGCGACTTCCTGGTCGCCGGCCGGCGGCTCGGCCCCTTCCTCTACACCGGCACCATGGCCGCCGTCGTCCTGGGCGGTGCTTCAACCGTCGGCGGCGTGGGCCTGGGTTACAAGTTCGGCATCTCCGGAATGTGGCTGGTGGTGGCCATCGGCGCCGGCGTCCTGCTCCTGAGCCTGCTTTTCGCCGGGACCATCCAGAAACTGAAGATCTACACGGTCTCCCAGATGCTGACCCTGCGCTACGGCAGCCGGGCAACCGAAGCCTCCGGCATCGTGATGCTCGCCTACACGCTGATGCTGTGCGCCACGTCCACGGGCGCCTACGCCACCATCTTCGTGGTGCTGTTCGGCCTCGACCGCGCCCTGGCCATCGCCATTGGCGGCGCCATCGTGCTGGTGTACTCCACGGTAGGCGGCATGTGGTCCATCACCCTGGCAGACCAGGTGCAGTTCGTCATCAAGACCGTCGGCATCTTCTTCCTGATGCTCCCCTTCACCCTCAACGCCGCCGGTGGCATCGACGGCATCCGCAGCCGCGTTGACGAGAGCTTCTTCCAGATCGACGGCATCGGCCTCCAGACGATCATCACCTACTTCGTCGTCTACACCCTGGGCCTGCTGATCGGCCAGGACATCTGGCAGCGCGTCTTCACGGCCAAGACGCCCGGAGTAGCCCGCTGGGGCGGAGCCACGGCCGGCATCTACTGCATCCTCTACGGTGTTGCCGGCGCCCTGATCGGCATGGCCGCGAGCGTAGCGCTGTCCAACATCGAGATCGCCGCCAAGGATGATGTCTACGCCGAAGTTGCCCAGAACCTGCTGCCCATCGGCATCGGCGGACTGGTCCTGGCCGCCGCCGTCGCGGCCATGATGTCCACTGCGTCCGGTGCCCTGATCGCCGCCGCCACCGTAGCCCGCGCGGACGTCCTGCCGTTCGTGGCCAGCTGGTTCGGCAAGAACATCAGCACCGAGGACACGGACAACCCCGAGCACGACGTCAAGGCCAACCGCATCTGGGTCCTCACCCTGGGCATCATCGCCATCGTCATCGCCATCATCACCAAGGACGTTGTGGCCGCCCTGACCATCGCCTACGACATCCTGGTGGGCGGCCTCCTGGTGGCAATCCTGGGCGGCCTCGTGTGGAAGCGCGGCACCGGGATTGCCGCCGCTGCCTCCATGGCGGTGGGCTCCGTGGTCACCCTGGGCACCATGATCGTCCTGGAAATCAACGCCAAGGCGCCGCTGGACGGCATCTACGCCAATGAGCCCATCTACTACGGCCTCCTCGCCTCGGCCGTGGTTTACATTGCCGTCTCCCTCATCACCCCGCCCACCGACCCCCGGGTCATGCGGAACTGGCAGCGCCGCGTCGCCGGCCAGGACACCGAGGAAACCCCGGCAGAAGCAGTCACCGCTCCCTGACGGCCGCTTCCAGCGCCACGACGGCCCATGCACCACGGCCAGCGCACGACGACGGCGCCTCCTTTCGCTGAACCGCGGAAGGAGGCGCCGTCGTCGTGTGTCCTATGCCTACTCTGTTTCGGCGCGGACCTCG
>NZ_JARHXQ010000154.1:0-24067 GCF_029222765.1 Arthrobacter sp. Cr_A7
CGGCTGGAACCGGAGCTGCTATCCGCAACGCCGGTTCCAGCCGGACTTCCTCCATGCCCTCCCGTTGAGGGCTCCAAGTGTGTGGTTCAAGGCCCGCAGTGCGCGGTTCAGGGCTCGAAGTGCGTGGTGACCGCTCCACCATTCACCCGCACCAGGATGTCCGCCGCCAGTTCCCGGAGCTTCTGGTTGCGGTGGCTGGACGCCTTGGTGAGGAGCGCCATCGCCTCTTCCTGGGAGCAGCGGTTCTGGGCCATGATCACGCCACAGGCGAGGTCGATGGTGGTGCGGTGTTCCATGGCTGCCGTCAGGTCATCGGCAAGGTTCTGCGCATCGGCAATCTTCAGGGCCAGCCGCAGTGCACGGCCGGCGAGGTCCGCAAAGCCTTGTGCCGTGGAGATGACGGCATCGGAGAAGACCCCGGGTTCGGAAGCAAAGAAGTTCAGCGCGGCCGACTGGTGCTGGTCCAGTTCCAGGGGAACTCCCAGGGCACTGCGGCAGCCGTGTTCGGCGAGGACTTTCCGGTACTGCGGCCAGCGCGGTTCCGTGTCCACGTCTGCCAGGACAACGGGCTTCATTATCTCCAGTGCGGTCAGGCAAGGCCCCTGGCCCAGCGCCTGTTCCAGCTCGTCCAGCTCGCGTGCGCGGTCGCTGTTGCCCGCAACCGTGGTGCTGCGCTTGCGCCGCCGGAGCGTGACGCCGCATTCGATGACCGAACCGGCGGATTCGGACACAGATGACGCCGCCACCGTGGACAGCTCGCCGAGGAAGCCGTTCACGTTGGTGCTGCCGATTATCAGGTCGTGCAGCTTAGCGAACTGCTCGTCAGAACTTGGGGTGGCCATTCCCCAATATAAGCCTGGGGACGGGCTCGGCGCGCGCCATAAAACGTCATCGCCGCACTTCATGGTTACTCCGTGCGTCGAAAAGAGAAGGACTAAGGCAGGAATCTTCAGGCCTCCGGCGGATCTGTGTAGCCTCGTGACGATCAAGGGCATGCAACGCAAGGCATCGGGAGGAGACCGGGGATGAGCCTCAGCGAACTGCGGGTGTTCGGGCGGTCGGGGACCCCCATCAGTCCGCTCACTTTGGGCACCATGAATTTCGGCGAAGGAACGGGCGGACCGTCCGGCGCGCCCACCGGCGCCGAGGAGAGCATCCGCATCATCCACGCGGCGCTCGACGCCGGGATCACCGCCATCGACACCGCGGACGTCTACTCACAGGGCCAGTCCGAGCAGGTGGTGGGCAGGGCACTGCGCGGCCGCCGCGACGACGTCTTCCTCGCCACCAAGTTCCACGGACAAATGAGCGCCAACCCCGCCCATTCCGGAAACTCGCGCCGCTGGATCACCCAGGCCGTGGAGGGAAGCCTCCGCCGGCTGCAGACCGACCGCATCGACCTCTACCAGGCCCACCGGCCGGACTACAACACCGATGTCCTGGAAACCATCACCACCCTCAACGACCTGATCCGGCAGGGCAAGATCCTCTACTACGGCACGTCCGTGTTCACCCCGGCGCAGCTCGTGGAGGCGCAGTGGCTGGCCACCACCAACCACCTCATTCCGCCGCTGGGCAACCAGGTGCCGTACTCCATGCTGGTGCGCGGCAACGAGCGCGACGTGCTGCCCATCGCCCAGCAGTATGGCCTGGGCGTCCTGGCCTACGGGCCGCTGGCAGGCGGCTGGCTGTCCGGCAACTTTGTGCTCGAGTCCGGCCAGGCGCCCACCCGGGTACATTCGCTCCCCGGACGGTATGACATCTCCGGACCGTCCAGTGAGCGCAAACTCCTGGCCGCGGACTCACTGGCCCGGCTGGCCGACAAGCTGGAGCTCTCGCTCGTGGACCTGGCGGTTGGCTTTGCCCTGGCCCACCCGGCCATCAGCAGCGTGATCATCGGCCCGCGCAACGAGGAGCACCTGCAGGCATACCTGCGCGCGGCGGATGTCCGGCTCGGTGAATCCGTCCTGGACGCCATCGATGACCTGGTGCCGCCGGGCACCAACTTCGTGGAGCGCGACGCTGGCGCCATCGTCCCGTCCATCGAGTTCGCGGAACTGCGACGGCGGTAGCTGCGGTGGGCTGGCCCCGTCGCCGGACCCGCCGCAGGTCCACGTGGCAACCCGGCCAGAACGCCAGGGCGGGGAGTCCCGCCAGGATCAGCCTCTAACCCGCATTGGCCGTGCCGTCCATAAAGACCAGCCGGTTCGAAGAGACGGGCTGGGTGGAGAGGGGCGTCAAGCCCGGCGCCGGCAGGTCCCTGTTGCCTCACGTCAATAGGTCCGGGAAGACTACTTCGTTGCCTCACTGGAAAAGGTCCGCTTCGGGTACGAGTTGAACCAGGTGTTGATCTTGTAGTCGCGGGGAGCAGCTTTGGCCTGGCTGAGAGCTTCAAGCTGTCCGGTCAGGGCCAGGATCTGCCGGGACATTGCCGCCGGTTTGAGGCGTTTGAACTGCGCATTCATGCTGATGACGGGTTGCTTCCGGACATTCGGATGTCCGGCGGCGCGTTGGTGAGGGGTGAGTGCGGCATCATGTTTCTTCACCATCTTGGCCCCATGGCGTTCCTTCGAAAGCAGCTTCTGCTGGGGCAGCAGGTAGTTCGTGAAGAGCGCATCAAGTTCCCAGATGGCGTTGAGTTTTTCCAGTTCCGCGGCGGTGTCGTAACGGTAGTAGCCCACCAGCTCACGGACACGCGCCCAGTTCTTCTGTTCCACATGGGCCCCATCGTTCTTGTTCCCCGGCCGGGACCTGGTGAAGGTGATCTGCCGGGCATGGCAGTACTCCAGCAGGTAGTCGTTGATGAACTCGGACCCGTTGTCCGAGTCGATCCCAAGGATCGGGAACGGGAACCTGCCCAGGGCGTACTGCAGGGCTGCGAACACCCATTTCTGGGCCTTGTTCGGAACCGATCGGTTCACCGTCCATCCGGTCGCGATATCAGTAACGGTCAGGGTGAAGCAGAACTGTCCGGACGCCACGCCGCCTTCATGTCCGACCAGGTCGATCTCAACGAACCCGGGCACCGCGTCGTCCCAGTCCGCCCAGGTCCTTACCGGGATCTGGGATTTCAGCAGCGATCCGGGTTTGGTATGCGACCGGCCCCGCAGCACCAGTTTCGCCCGCTCGGGAGCCAGTTTCAGGTCGATCGTTGCCGCGCTCATCCGCATCAGCAGTACCGCCTCCGCGTCCGTCAGGTCCAGCTCCGCGTCCCGGCGCAGCAAGGGCACGAGCACCGGCAGCATCGGCGCCAGCCTCTTGCCGGCCGGGCCCCGCAACACCGCCCAGCAGACCACTAGCGCCTCGATCACCCGTGGACCATAAACCGGTGGCCGCGGCGCACGGGTACGGACCGGGCGCAGCTCCAGAGCCTGACGCAAAGCCCGCCGCGCATAATCCCGGTTCCAGCCCGTCAGCTCCACCAGTTCATCCAGAATCCGCACCTTCTCCAGCCGGTTCCCGCGGGCATACGCCCGGGCCTTGATCACCGTGACGGCCTTGCGCTGGCTCATCGTCAGTCCCATCCCTCAAGGAGGTCCGCCTCGCCTCTTCCCGGACCTTCTCCAATGAGGCAACGTATCCCGCTACGCGGACCTTTCTCATGAGTCAACGCGAGGTCTTGACTGGGCGGGATAAGGCTCCTACGGTCAATACCGATATCCGCATCTCGTGAAATGCAGGGGCATGCCATGCCAATGTCCGAAGAGGAGCGGAGGCTGCTCAAGGAGCTGGAGCTGGGCCTGATTGCCGACGATCCCCACCTGGCCATGGAGCTGCTCTCCGGTTACCCGGCCCGCCGCTTTCCGGCAGGCCTTTTCACTGGCTCAGCCGTTTGCCTGATAGGGCTGGTACTCCTGATGGCGGGAATCGGCAGCGAGGGGCCTGCCGCCGTCGTCCTGGGTATTTTGCTGCTGGGGCTGGGCGCCTGCCTGGTCCTGGCCCGGTTCTTCCCGCACTGGCAGCGGCGCCGGGAACAGCCCACCGGTTGACCCGTGCCCGCTGCCGCCCGGCGTGCGCCCCGTGGCACGGCGGGTGACCGGCGTCAGGATGAACAGGCTTCCCAGTACGACGGCGGCGCCAAGCCAGCCAAGTGCCGGGAGCCGTTCCCCCACCACCAGCACGGCGAGGACCGCGGCCACCACCGTTTCCAGCAGGGAGATGCCGGTGGCAGTGCTTGCCCGGATGCGGGCCAGCCCCCAGCCGAACAGGACGTACCCTGCGAACATCGGAACCAGCGCCATGTAGGCGCCCACCGAGAAGTTGGTCCACGACTCCAGCAGCGGCCTGCCCGTCACAGCGAGCACCGGCATCAGCAGCAGCCCGCCAATGCCGAAAACCGCGCCCATGGCGGCCCTGGACGTGATCCCGCCGCCGATCAACCGGTGTGCTGCCCAGGAATAGAGGGCGTACGTGCCGCCGGCCACCAGCCCCAGCAGGATGCCCACGGTCGAGGCCCACGGGCCGGCAGCCCCGGAAGCGTCCGGACCATGGCCGGCAAAGGACAGCAGCCCCGCGCCGGCCACTCCGAGCGCCGCACCGATGACCCACCGCCGGGTGAGCGGCTTACGGTCCGCGAACCGCTCGATCAGCGCCGCGGCAACGGGGGCCGAGCCGATTGAGACCACGGTTCCGATGGCCACCCCGGAAAAATGCATCGAGCTGTAGAAGGCAAGGGGGTAGACGGCAACGGCTGCTGCCGCCAGGGATACCAGGCGCGATCGCTCCAGCAGGCCGCGCCGCTGGTCCATGATGTGCCTGGCCGCGTACACCGCCTGCAGCAACCCGCCGATGCCCATCGCTACGGCTCCGATGGCAAGCGGGCTCACGGACGGGGCAAACGTGGCCGCCGTTCCCGTGGTTCCCCAGAGTATTGACGCCGCCACCACAAAGAGGGCGCCCCAGAGCGGGGTGTTCGGCTGGCTGCGATCTGCTGTCACAGGTCCTCCAGCATCCGGACGGCGATGGCTCGGGCGTCCTGGAGCCGGTCATCCCGGCCCTCCAGGCCCGCCCTGGCCATGGCACCCTCCAGCAGGAAGGACAGGTGCCGGGCCAGGTCCGCGGCCCGTTCTTCCTCCCCCGGCAGCAGCCCGGCCACATGCTCCCCCAGGAGGCTTTCCACTTCTTCCTTATGCTGCCGGACGGCAAGCCTGCCGGGGTCACCCGCCGGCAGTTCCGCTGCGGCATTGAGGAGGCCGCAGCCCCGGAAACCGTGGCTGTAGGCAGCGTTGGCGTGGTCCACATAGGCGTCGAAGATGGCAAGTACGCCTTCCCGGGGACCCCTCGCCGCCTGCAGCCTCCCCCGGTACAGGCTGAGCCATTCCTCATGCCGGGCTTCCAGGTAGGCCGCCACCAGGTCGGCTTTGGACGAGAAGTTGTTGTACAGGCTCTTCTTTGCCACTCCCGCTTCCGCGGTAATCGTGTCGATACCGGTGGCGGCGACGCCCCGGGCGTAGAACAGCCGGGCAGCGGCGTCGAGGAGCAACTCGCGGGCCGGACGCCTGGGCGGGATGGAAACGTGGTGGGACATACAGCTCCTAAGAGTAGGTAGACTAGTATACCTACTTGGTGCGGTTTCACATGCCTGCCCGGGCAACCCTTGGGCTATGGCCAGGACCGGTGATTCGTGCTGGGATATTGACGGGATGGGAAGCGTCGGGAGGCGATGGCCGTGGGTTCGATGGATGGACGCGTTGCGCTGGTAACCGGGGCGACGGGCGGCCTGGCAAAGGCAGTGGCCGCCGGCCTGGCCCGGGAAGGCGCCACGGTCGTGGTGGTGGGCCGCACCGCGGCGCGGGCGGACGAAGCGATGGGGGAAATCCGCAGCCGGGTTCCGGCAGCGACGCTTGAGCCGCTCGCCTGTGACCTTTCCTTGCAATCCTCGATCCGTTCCGCCGCGGACACGTTCCTGTCCCGGCATGACCGGCTCGATGTCCTGGTCAACGCGGCGGGGGTGTTCCGCAAGGAACGCCACGAGACCGCCGACGGGCTTGAACTTACCTTCGCCACCAACGTGGTGTCCTACTTCCTGCTGACCAGCCTTTTGCTCGACGCCCTGAAGAGAGGCGCCGCCACGAACGGGTCTGCACGGATTGTGAACATCGCTTCGAGGTACGGGAATACGCGACTCACCTTTGACGACCTGCAGACCACCAAGGGCAAGTACAGCTACCTCCGCTCCACTCCACCCACCATGCTCGCCCGCGTCCTCCTGACGCAGGAGTTCGCGGAGCGGCTGAAGGGATCCGGCGTTGTGGCAAACGCTGCACATCCGGGCCTGGTCAAGAACACTGCACTGCTGCGGGACGTGGGCGGGCCGTTCCGGTGGGTCACCAACACGTTCGGCAGCCCGGCCGGCAAGGCTGCCGACACCCCTCTATGGCTGGCCACCTCAAGCGAAACTGCTGGAGTTACCGGCAAGCTGTGGGCCCGGCGCAAGGAACTGCCGACGCCGGGAATGGGCTCGGACCCGCAGGCCCGCCGGCGGCTCTGGGAAGAGTGTTCCCGGCTGACCAATCGCCCGTAAGGCGACCTTCTCCCGCAGGCGCCGGGTCTCGCGTCTCGCCTTTCGCATCTCGCATCTCGCATCTCGCATCTCGCATCTCGAGCAATCCTTCTCGACTACGGCCGCGTCCGTTCAGCCGCCACCTTGCCGTCCGACGCGGCTCCTCACGCCCTGCCCACAGCGTCTTGACAGGCCCCTGCACCGGCTCTAAATTCAAGGTATTCCTTTTTAGAGCGAGGAGCCATGCTTTCTCCCACAATGCCTCTCTACACCGGCGCCGATGCACCGGCCCGGGCTTCCGGAAGGCAAGCCCGGAGCGGGGCGGCATGAGATGGACTGGCAAGGGTGGGCCCTCTTCGGACTGCTCGCAACGGCGGCACTGACAGTTGTCCTGATCGCCGCTCAGATGGCGGGGCTCACGCGGCTTGACCTTCCACTGGTGCTAGGCACCATGGTGACGCCGGATCCGGACCGGGCACGGGTGGTGGGCTTCTTCATCCACCTCGTGGTGGGCCAGGTGTTCGCCCTCGGGTACGCCGCAACGTTCGCCCTGCTGGGCCGGGCAACCTGGTGGATCGGCGCACTGCTGGGGCTCCTGCACGTGGCGGTGGCGCTGACCGTCATCCTGCCCCTGCTGCCGGGCGTCCATCCGCGAATGGCGTCCACCAGGGCGGGTCCCGAAACTGCAGCCGTGCTGGAGCCCCCCGGGCTGCTGGGACTGAACTACGGCATCCAGACGCCGGCAGTCGCCGTCGTGGCCCATCTGGTCTACGGTGCCATGCTCGGACTCCTGTTGAGGGCGCTATGAAACGCGGGCCGGCGCCGTGGCAACAGGCCATGCCCGGCAGGAAGGCCACGGCACCACCACTTCCGGCTCACCCACCTCCCCGTCCTGCCCACCCCTGGCAGCCGGCGCCCATCGCGGACTACGGGTTAGTGGGCGACACCCGGACGGCGGCCCTGGTGTCCACCCGGGGGTCGGTGGACTGGATGTGTGCTCCGGCTTTCGACGGCGAGCCCATCTTCGGTGCCCTGCTCGGAGGAGAGGACGCCGGCTGGTTTTTGGCAGGTCCCGCCGGACCGGCTGGACTGGCAACGCGCCGGTACCGGGGCAACACCGCCACCCTGGAAACCGTTTGGCAGTCCGGCAGGGGAAGGCTGACCCTGACGGAGGCGATGGTGGCGGAAGTATCGGGTGCCCTTCTCCCGGCGACGTTCCTTGTCAGGCGGCTCAGTGCTGAGGGTGCCCCGGTGACCGCCGCCGTCTGTTTCAATCCGCGCCTGGGCGAAAACCACCGCCGGCCACGGGTGAGCAAACGCGGCCGGGACATCGTCTGCGAGTGGGGACCGCTGGCGCTCTCGCTGGGCTGCAGTACGGAGTTTCCGCTGGAATGCGGCACGCAGCAGACCTTGACCGTGCATCCCGGCCGGCCGGTCACGCTGGTCCTCGCACTGGCGAACGGGGAACCGCTCATCCATCTGGACCCATCGGCAGCCTGGGACCTGCTCCGCCGGGACGAACAGCGGTGGGAGGCATGGTCGGTGGCGGTGGACGCGGACATGCCGTTCCGCGCGCACGTGCTGCGGAGCCTGCTCACCCTCCGGCTGCTCACCTACTCCCCCTCGGGCGCTCCGGTCGCCGCCCCCACAACATCCTTGCCGGAGGACCCCGGCGGAATACGGAACTGGGACTACCGGTACGCCTGGCCGCGGGACGCAAGCATCGGCGTCGGCGCCTTTTTGCGGGCAGGCAAAACCGACGAAGCCCTCGCCTTCCTCGGCTGGCTGCTGCATGCCAGCCGGCTCCAGCGTCCCCGGCTCCCCGCACTGCTGACGCTGGCCGGCGGGCATGTTCCCCGGGAACGGGTGCTTCAGGGCTGGCCTGGCTACACGGGGAGCAGGCCGGTGCGGACCGGCAACGGCGCGGCCGGGCAACACCAGCTGGACGGTTACGGCTGGGTGCTGGACGCGGCATCCGTCCTGGTGGACGGCGGCCACCCGCTCTATTCGGAAACGTGGCGGGCCATGCGCGGGTTTGCCGACCTTGTGGCGTCGCAATGGGCGGAGCCCGACGCCGGCATCTGGGAGATTCGCGCTGACGCCGCCCACCATGTCCATTCCAAACTGATGGCCTGGCTTGCACTGGACAGGGCGCTGCGCATCGGAACCACGCACCGCCTCAGCAGCGGCCACCGCCGTCGCTGGCAGCTGGCGCGGGATGCGCTTGCGGCTGAGATCCGCAGCAAAGGCGTGGATCCGGCCCGGAACACATACACCCGGACCTACGGTTCTCAGGACCTGGACGCCGCCCTGCTGGTTCTTCCGCTGATTGGACTCGACGAACCGGAATCGGCCAGGGTCCGGGCCACCGTGGATGCCGTCAGGACGGAATTGGCCGCCGGCGGCCCCCTGCTGTACCGGTACCCGCCGGGGAAGGACGGGCTGGCCGGCGGCGAAGGCGCCTTCCTCCCGTGTTCCTTCTGGCTGGTGCAGGCGTTGGCCATGACCGGCAGGAGCGCCGAGGCGGAGGCAGCATTCCGCTCCCTGCTGGACCTGGCTTCCCCGCTGGGGCTCTTCAGCGAAGAGCTGGACCCTGCATCGGGCGCGCTCCTGGGCAACTACCCGCAGGCCCTCACCCACGCCGCGCTGGTCCAGGCCGCTTTGGCGCTCCGGGACAACCCGCCCATCAACCCAGGAAAGTCCCACACCGAGGCCGGACCATAAAGTGAGCCGGCAGGTCGATCCGGCAAGCACAACCAGCAGGAACCCATCGGCTTCGTGGGAGCCGTGGCTGCCGCCGTCCCCGCGCTAT
This sequence comes from Arthrobacter sp. Cr_A7, assembly GCF_029222765.1. NCBI lineage: Bacteria > Bacillati > Actinomycetota > Actinomycetes > Micrococcales > Micrococcaceae > Arthrobacter > Arthrobacter sp. Cr_A7. The sequence goes on from NZ_JARHXQ010000154.1 coordinate 9,315, forward strand.
GGCGTCTGCAACCGTAATTCAGTATCTTGGCAGCGCCGGGAATATCTGGGGACCGCCCCGGGTTTTCGCTCTGTCCAGAATAATCTGGGCACCAGAAGCCGGACAGGAGAACGCATCAATGGCAGTTGACTACGACGCTCCGCGGGTGACACCGGAGGAAGAACCCAATGTCGCCCTGGAGGAGCTCAAGACCGAGAAGCCGGGGCGCCGGGAGGCAACCCCCGACGTTGACGAGACGGACCTCGCGGACAGCTTTGAGCTACCCGGAGCCGACCTTTCGAACGAGGAACTCCAGATCCAGGTGGTCCCGGTCCAGGCCGACGAATTCACCTGTATGTCCTGTTTCCTGGTTCACCACCGCAGCCAGTTGGCGAGGGAAAAGGACGGCAACAAGTACTGCCGGGAGTGCGAGTCCTGACGGGGAGCAGCTGGGGAGCAGCTGCAGGGCGGAAGCGGGCCACTCCGCTTCCGCCGGAATCACAGCTGCCTGGGGTTTTGGTTTTCATCCATTGGAATTTCCGGTCGTGGCCGGAGCTGCTGCCAGCCATGATGTAGGTCACGCTCCGGCAAAGGCCGGCCGACTGGAAAGAAGGAAACCATGTCCCTCAGCGTTGAGGAAATGAACACCCAGCTCCCGGCAGCCAACGTGCTGCCCGGCGAAGCGGTCCCCTACTACATGGCGTCCGGCGAGGGTGCACGCTACGAAATCAATGGCCAGCTGGTGACGGTAATCGCCCGCGCGGCGGACACCGGCGGCATCTTCAGCGCCGCCTACATCTCGGGCGGCATGGGCGCGGAATCCCCCTTCGTGAGCCACAAGGTGGAGCACAAGACCCTCTACGTTTTTGACGGCATCCTGCACGTCTGGCTGCCCGGCGAAAGCCGGATCCTCACCCCGGGCGACTCGGTCGTTATCCCGCCGAACACCCCGCACGCCTACCGGATGGCCAGCCACTACACCCGCTTCCTGAACTGGATGACCCCCGGCGGCGCGGAGGCGTACTACGAGCGGGTGGGCAGCCCCATCAACTCCCATGTCCCGCCGGTGCGCGCCGGCCACTCGGCAAGCCTGCAGGAGCAGGCCGAGGTGGGTGCCGAGTTCGGCATCACCTTCCCCGACGTGGAGCGCGTGGCCCCTTCGTTCAAGCACGACGCCGGCCTGCCGCCCACGCAGAGCCCCTACTTCCTCAGTGCCGGGGAAGGCGAGCGCCTGGTCAGCTACCAGACCATGTTCACCTACCTGTCCCGGCCCGCCAACACCGGCTCCAACTACTTTGCGGTACACACCAAGGGCGCCAAGACTCCCTACATCCCGCTGCACTTCCACTCGGAGCACACGGAGAACTTCATCTGCACCGAGGGCCGGATGTGGCTGTACGCCAACGGCCGGGAGGTGCTGCTGACCAAGGGCGACTTTGTACACGCACCGGCCGGCACCATCCACTCCTTCGCCCTGGACTCCCACAACACGCAGATGCTGGGCTTCCTGACGCCGTCGGTCTTCAACGGCTTCTTTGAGTACTTCAACAAGCCCACCGAGGACTACATGTACACCGAGGGCGGAGAGCCCTACATGGACATGGAAGGCTTCGGCCGGGCCCAGGCCGAGATGGACCTGACCGTGGTGGGTCCTCCGCCGCAGCGCCGTGCCGCGCTGGACATCCCCTAGCGTTCCGCCGCAACACCATCAAGCAGCACACAAAGAAGGCCCGGACTTTTGAAAGTCCGGGCCTTCTTGCTGTGTTAGCGGGCTTGCTTCACCAGTTCGCGGCCATAGTCGTTGCCGTTGGGCGTGCGGACCACGGTGTGCATGTGGAACGGGGCGGGCTCGTCGTTGCTGAGGAACACGCCTGTGTGGTGGTCGAGTTCCAGGACCACCACCGGGCTTTGGATGCGGAAGTAGAACGCCTCCTCACCTTTCCAGCCGCCGATCCAGCTGAAGAAGGTCTCGCCATAGTGCTCCTGGATCTCCCGCCGTCGGGCAGCCCTCGGACCATCCGGGAGGTAGGCGATGAAGTCGTCCACCACGGCATCCAGCAGCGCACGGGCGTCCGCCGGCATGCCGGTCACCGGGATGCCCTCGTACGGGATCACCCGGTTGTCCTGGAAGCAGCCGCCCAGGTGGCGTTCGTCGCCGGGATGGATGCGCCCCTCGGGCATGGCGGGATCCACCATCTCCTGGTACACGGTTGCCTCCGCCCGGAGGCCGTCCGGCAGCGCAGCCATCAGAGCGCGGGCCAAGGCGATCCGTTCCTTGAACACCTTGACCCCCTTGTAGGGGCCGTCGTCGATCATGTCCGGCTCGGCGCCCATGAACACAGGTGAGATCACCAGCTGCGTCCCGGCCACCAGGCAGTTCAGCGCGGCGTGATGGCCGAAAATCTGCCAGCCCCACGGCTCGGTCTCGGACGGCTCGCCGTACAGGGCCACGTTGTAGCTGAACTCGTTCATCAGCAGCGGCAACTCCACCAGGTCACCCAGGAATCCGTTGATCCGCATCAGGTTGCGCACCAGTTCGTAGCCCTCGGCGCTCAGGCTTGCCTCCACCAGCGCCAGGGCTGCGTCGCGGACCGGCGGGTCCAGCTCATCCAGCCGCAGCCCGGTATCGTGCTGCATGAACTCGGGGTTGGCCCAGCTCTGCCATTCCGGAGCGTCGACGGCGTAGCATAGCTTCAGCTTCTGCTCGGGCGTGACCGCTCCGAGCAGCTTGCCGGCTGCCGCCACCATGTCCGCGGTCGGCGCTTCTTCGCCGGGACGTGCGGCGGCCAGCGGAAACAGGCCTTCACGGCGGACTCCGTCGCTGGTGATGCCGCTAAAGGGCTGCGGATAGAGCTTTTTCCAGCCTTCAATCATGGGCCCGGCGAAGGAATCGGTGGTGGCCGCTTCCGCATATTCGCGGGCATTCAGGCCCCGGATTTCCGCCACCCGGGGGTGGTCCGGGGCAAAAAGGAAGTCACGGAATGACAGCGTCGACACGGGTGCTCCTGAAATCGTCGTGGGATGCCGGGCTTTCGAAAACCGGCGGCTGGGATGCCGGCTCCTGGGATTCCGGCTGCTGAGATCTGAGCTGCCGGGTTGCTGCCCGGCCCACGGCGGTGGACAGTGCTGCGGCCGCAGCCCCGGCGGAGCTGCCTCGCCATGCCACGTGCTGGTCCGGACGGACCAGCACGGCGTCCGCTCCCCACAGTTCGGAGGGCGGTGTTCCGTCGTCGAAAGGGCCGACGGCGGCAACGGCCACGGGGATGCCCAGCCGGGCGGCGGCGTCCAGCACCGGCGCAAACGCCTCGGCTGCGGGCACTCCACCCAGCACACCGGCGTCGGCCAGCAGGGTGAAGCCAGAGTCCAGCCGGCTGTAGACAGACGTGGAGTTTTCCAGCCAGGCGTGCGGCAGCAGTGCGCCTGGGCTCGCGGAGGGAACATAGCGGATGGGGTCTTCGACGGGGACTGGCGAACCGTCGGGCACCACCACGGATGAATCACCGTAGGCGTACCCAAGCACCAGGCCCAGGGAATCGAACTCGCTTTGCTTCACGGCGAGTGCCTGCTCCGCCGCCTGCCGGGCGGCTTCGCCTGCCGGGCCTGCCGCGACCAAACCAGGGTCGGCGAAATGGTAGGCCAGTGCCTTGCCGTTGGCCGCGGCGTCGCTGATGGTGCGGGCGGCCACCGGCCGGCGCTCCTCCCCGTAGCTGGCCAGGAGCGCGGGACCGGCCCATCCCGTGATGGTGGCGGCGAGCTTCCAGGCCAGGTTGGCGGCGTCACCGATGCACGTGTTGAAGCCATGTCCGCCCCAGGGCGGGTTGAGATGGGCGGCGTCGCCAACCAGGAAGATCCTGCCTCTGCTGTATTCGGGGGCCAGCAGCATGCGGGCCGTCCAGGGGTCGGTGGCAAGCACATCAACATCCACGTCCGAACCCACCAGGGAGCGCACCAGGGCGGCGGCCTCCTCCTGGTCCACGTCCCGGTCCGGGTCAACCCCCTGCACAATGGCCCACCAGGTGTCCTGCAGGTCCATGGGGCCCACCATGCCTGCTGCCTCCGAGCCCACCACCCAGTACTGGACGGCGGGGTCCAGTGCCACGGCAGATGCGAGCCCGCTGGAACGGAAGAGGATGCTGATGTTGGACAGCGCCGCGGACCCGCCTTCCAGCCTGATGCCCAGGCTGCGCCGCACGGTGGAGGATCCGCCGTCGGCCCCGATCACGTAGTCCGCGGTGATGGTCCGGGTGATGCCGGAAGGGCTGGCGAGGGCGACGGCGTACGGCGCGTCTTCCCCGGAAACCTCCGTCACGGACCAGCCCGTCACAAAGGTCACCAGCGGATTGTGTGCCGCCGCATCGCGCAGCACCTCCTCCAGGACCGGCTGCGGAACCTGCTGTCCGCATTCGGGCTGGGGGCCGTACCGGCCCGGGACCAGCTGGAACGCGTTGCGGAAACGGCGCAGCTCATGCGCCGCGGGACCGGTGAGGCCGGTGCAGAAAATGACGTCCTGCGCGTAGTCCACCGGGAGCGGCGAGGCTGCCCGGAGCGCGTCCGCGAGTCCGAGCCTTCGCAGGTGGGTCATGGTGCGGGCGTTGGTGGTTTTCGCCCTCGGCCGGGTGTGGTCCACCGTTGTTCGCGGCTCGATGACGGTGCTGGGGATACCGCGGGCGGCCAGGTCGAGGGCCAGGAACAACCCGCTGGGGCCGCCTCCGGAGATGAGGACCTGCGCCTCCTCCGGGATCCCGCTTGCCGCCGCGTCCTGGAAGGTGGCCATCAGGCACGGCTCCGGAGTGAAACATCACCGACGGGCGTGGTGAGGGTGCCGAGCTTGTCGATCTCCACCTCGACGGTGTCGCCCGGCTGGAGCAGCCACTGGGGCGTGCGGGCGTAGCCGACACCTTCTGGGGTGCCGGTGGCGATGACGTCGCCCGGGTGCAGCGTGAAGGTCCCGCTGATCAGCGAGATGATGGCCGGTACCGAGAAGATCATGTCGCGGGTGTTGCCGTTCTGGGCCTCCACACCGTTGACCCGGGTGCGCACCTGCAGCCCGTCACGGAGGTCGCCCACCTCATCGCGGCTTACCAGCGGGCCGAGCGGGCCGCTGAAGTCGCCGTTTTTGCCCAGCGTCCACTGCGAGGTGAGCTTTTGGGCGGTGCGGGAGGTGATGTCGTTAAAGGTTGAATAGCCGAAGACCGCCTCTGCGGCCGTGGCCTCGTCCGCAGATTCCACCCGGCGGCCGATGTAGGCGGCAACTTCGCCTTCCCAGTCCAGGCCCGCTTCGCCCGCCGGGACGGGAACGGGAACGTTGCCAACTGACAGGGATGCCGTCCAGCGCCCGAAGAGGGTGGGGTACGGCGGAAGTTCCTGGTCCTTGTAGCTGCCCTCGGCGGCGTGGGCTTTATAGTTCAGTCCCACGCAGATGACCCGCGCGGAAGCGGGGACGAGCGGTACTTCGGTGACGCTGCCGCGCGCCAGCGAGGTGCCGGCGTCGGACGCTGCAGACACCAGCGAGACAGACTTGTCTTGCCAGCCCTCCGCGTCCGCCCAAAAGTCCGAAACCGGGGTGAGCGGGACAACGCGCGTGCCTGCGAGGGCCGCTGCCCAGGGTTCGCCAAGGTGGTTGATGCCGATGAACTGCATGTGAAGCCTTTCGGGTCTGCCCGGCACGCTTCGTGGTGCCGGGTTGGGGAGTCTGTGGTTCTGCTGGGTGGTCTTGTTCAGTGGTTCTGCGCCTGGCGGCGGAAAAAATCGATGGTGGCGGTGGTGGCTTGCTGCGCGGCGGCCTGGTTGGCATCCGGGAGCGCCCACATGTGGTCAGCCTCATCAATCAGGAGAAGTTCGACGGCGGCGCCCGCGGCTTCCAGCGCCGCGGCAAAGGTGGCGGACTGGGCCACGGGGACGTACCGGTCGCTGGTTCCGTGGGCGAGGAGGAAGGGCGGCGCATCCGGGTGTACGTAGGTGATGGGGCTGGCGGCGGCGGCCTTGTCCGGAGCGTCTGCGGGCTGCGCACCGATCAGCAGGGCTTCCCGCGAGCCGGGATCGTCGGCGCGCGCGACGGCGTCCGGCCGGGCCTGTGTGCCCATCCGGTTCAGGTCGGTGGGCGGGTACCAGGCGGCCACTGCGGCCACTCTCTCGTCAGTGGCGTTGCCGGGTTCGCCGAATTTCCTGGCGCCCGCGGTCAGGCCCACCAGGCTGGCGAGGTGTCCTCCCGCCGAATCACCCCAGGCGTAGATGCGGCGCGGGTCCACGTTGTATTCGGCGGCGTGCTCCCTCAGCCACCGGACTGCCGCCTTGGCGTCCAGCAGCTGCGCCGGGAAGGTGGCAACCGTGGTCAACCGGTAGTCGGCGGACGCGACCACAAAGCCGGCGTCCACCAGCTGCTCGATGGGGCTGAGTCCGAAGCTGTCCACGGTTGGTCCCAGCGAGGAGCGACCGCCGGTCCGCCAGCCGCCGCCGTGGAAATGGACGACGGCGGGAAAAGTGCCTCCGGTGGATGTGCTGGCTGGCAGGTAGAGGTCCAGCAGCAGCGGGCTCGAACCCTCGGGGCATGCGAACTCAATGCCTTGAAGGATCCGCCCTGCCGTCATCGTTGACTCCATGTGCACTACGCCGTTCTGTCCGTGTTTTTGTTGTCCGCGGGCCTGCCGTGCGGGCTGCGTCCTGACTCAACTTTCGGGCATATGGCTGCTGCCCGGCGCGGGCGGTTTCACTGAATGAAAAGAGTTCGGCTGGGTCTGGACAGGCCCCGGCAGGCGCTGGAAGCAGTCACCGGGCACGCGCCGAGGACAGCTCCCTGGCCAGGAAATCCAACGCCGGCTGACCCTCGGGAAGTCCGGCCGTGTGGTTCAGGTGACCGTGGAACGCACCTTCCGCCAGGAAGTACGTCAGGGGAACCTTGGCCCGTTCCAGGGCCGAGGCGAACAGCTCGGACGAGCCGCGGGCGTCGTCGTACTCGCACGCCAGCAGGGCCGTGGGCGGAAGCCCGGCAGGGTCCGCGTAGCCGGGCATCGCATAGGACGATGCCATGCTCACCGGCCCGCCCACGTAGTTTTCCGCCTGCCGGATGCAGTCCTCGGGCGTAAACCGCAGGTGCCGCGGCAGCCGCGCCATCACTTCCTCGTCCAGGCCCTTCGCCGGCGGCGAAAGTTCCGCGTGCAGGAACGGGTACGCCAGCAGGAGCTTGGCCGGCAGTGGTTTTCCGGCGTCAATCAAGTACAGGGCGGCACCCACCGCAAGGTTTCCGCCGGCGCCCGCCCCGCCCAGGCACAGAAGCTCCGGGTCCAGGCCAAGGGACCCTGCGTTCTGCCGTGCCCAGAACCACCCTGTCAGGGCGTCGTCGTGCGGAACCGGGAAGGAGACGCCGTCCCGGGCCAGCCGGTAGTCAACGGAGAGCACCGGCGTCCCGCCGTCTGCCAGCACCCGGGCGAGGTAGTCGGATTCGGGGATGTCCAGCCCGCCGCTGACGAACCCTCCCCCGTGCAGCCACACCAGGGCCGGACTGTCCGGGGAAGTCGCCTCACCGTAGATCCGGACACTGACCGGACCGTGCCGGCCTTCGGCGGAGACGGTACGGATGGGAACGTCCGGCCCCGGGGAGCGGACAGCGTCCGGGTTAAGGAACTGGGGGCCTTCCGGGGTGGCCAGGTATTCGGCAAAACCGGCGTCGGGTGCCAGGCCGCTGCCGGCAACCGGAGCGGAATGTTCTGTTTGCGGGGACATCACGGCTGCCCCAGCTTCCGGGAAAGGTACGAAACGGCGGTGGCCAGGATGGTGTCCATCTGGTCCTCCGCGCCGAAGAAGCAGTGGTCACCGCCCTTGATGGTGACCACTTCATGCTCCACGCCGGCAGCGGCGAGCGCCGCCGCCAGGAGGTCGGTCTGGGCGTGCGGCACCAGTCCGTCGCGGTCGCCATGGACCAGAAGGAATGGCGGTGCCCCGGCATTGGCGTACGTGACCGGGCTTGCGGCGGCGAGCAGCGCAGGATCGTCCGAGCCGCCCACCAGCATGTACTCGGGCTGCAGTGACATCCCGGCCGGCACTGCGGCCGTCAACGCGGGCGGAAACAGCCCGTCCGGCCTGGCCATGGGCGGGATGTCCACGAGGGAGGAGACGCCGTAGAAATCGACGACGGCGCTTATGGCACTTGGGTGCCCCTGCGCGCCGAGCCCGCCGTCAAGGTCCCCGCGGTTCCCGGTCAGCCCCAGCATGGCCACGAGGTGGCCGCCGGCGGATTCGCCCCAGGCCCCGAACCGGGCGGGGTCCACGCCCAGGACCTCCGCGAATTCCCGGAGGTAGCGGACAGCGGCCTTGAGGTCATGCAGCTGCGCAGGGAAAGGTGCTTCAAGTGAGTGCCGGTAGTCCACAGTGGCACAGGCGATGCCAGCCTTGTTGAGGAGGCGGAACACCGAGTCCGGCGCGAACGTGGGCGGCAGCTCGCGCCGGTCCCCCAGCTGGAACGCGCCGCCGTGGACCCAGAGCACCAGCGGGACCGGGCCGGACGCCTGGCGTGGCAGCCAGACGTCCATCTTCAGCGGCCGGAACCCGATGGCGCGCGCATAGGTGAGTTCCCGGTGCACGGTTGAAATGTCCGAGGCCGGTTCCGGAATTCCGGGGGCGTCGAAGACGGGGAACGGCGGAACATCCACCCCGCCAGGGCGGGAAGTGTCCGGCGGGGAAGTGTCCAGTCGGGAAGTGTCCGGCGGGGCGACATTCTGGCGGGCAGGATCGAATACGTCGGTTGCTTCTTCCACTGTCATAGTGTGCTCCTCACAAGCTCGGGTTTCCGGACGCCACCGGCGGCGGCAAGAAAGGTGTGTGTCCCGGGGCCCACGACGGCGGCGGGCCGGCCGGGCAGCCGTACCTCGGCGCTGGTGCCGGACGGGACCACGGCGGTGAGCGTCAGCCCGCCGTCGTCCGTTGCCCACTGCACTTCAATCAGGCCCTCCGGGCCCTGGTGGGAGGTGCCGGCTGACGTCAGTCCTGCCCCGGGGCGCGGCTCGATGATGACCTGTTTGTAGCCCGCGCTGCCCGGCGCCTGCCGGAGCCCGGCGGTGTAGCGGTGCAGGAAGGACACCACGGCGCCCTTGCTGTAATGGTTGAGCGACTGGTGCGGGGTGCCGTCCGCATCCACTCCGTTCCAGAGTTCCCACATGGTGGTGGCGCCCCGGTCCACCATGGCCAGCCAGGACGGTTCCGTGTCCTGCATCAAAAGCTCGTACGCCAGGTCAAGCTCGCCGTTGTCCGCGAGGACGGGCAGCAGGTAGGGCGTGGCCAGGAAGCCGGTGCCCACGTGGGTGCCGGCGTCCCGGATCAGTGACACCAGTTGCGCGGTGACGGCGGCCCGGTATTCGGGGCTGATTAGGTCGAAGGCCAGGGCGCGGACGCAGTTCGCCTGGCTGGCCTGGGTAACCCGTCCGGCAGCATCGAGGTATTCGGTTTCCCATGCCTGCCGGATGCTGGCCGAGAGCGCGGCCAGGTCCCGGGCTTCGGCGGGGAGGTCCAGGACGTGGGCGATCCGTGCCATCAGCGCGGTGGTGTTCCGGTAGAAGGCGGTGGCCACGATGCCGTGGTCGGCGTCGCGGGCGGCGAACAGGTTGGGCGGCGGCCCGCCCGGTTCCATCCATTCGCCCCAGTGGAAGCCGGTGTCCCACAAGTACTTCTCGTGCGGCGCGGCTACGGGACCGGCGGCTGCGCGGGAGGCGTGCCGCTGCGAGTCGGCGGTGGAACGGACAAAGCCGAGCCAGCGGTTCATGGCGTCCCAGTTTTCCGCAAGGATGTCAGCGTCCCCCGTGGCCAGGTACAGCTCCCACGGGACCATCACGATAGCGTCGCCCCAACCGGCGGACCCGTTCACGAAGGCCATGAAGTCGGCGGAGGTGGCGGCGGGCCCGGGCGAAGGTGAAATGTTGGCAATAATCCCGTTGTCCCATTGGTCCGCCCGCACGTCCCGAAGCCACTTGCGGGAAAAGCCTGTGACGTCGAACAGATAGGCGGCGGTGGGGACGAAGAGCTGCCAGTCCCCGGTCCAGCCGGCCTTTTCGCGTTGCGGGCAGTCGGTGGGGACCTCGCAGGAGTTGTCCCGGAAGCTCCATTCCACGATGTCATGGAGCCGGTTCAGCCGGTCTTCGCTGCAGCTGAAGGAGCCGATGCTCTCCAGGTCGGTCTGGACCAGGCAGCCGGTGATGTCCCCCGGCAGCAGATCGGCCCGGAGCCCTTGGACGGAGACGTACCGGAAGCCGTGCGTGGTGTGCCGCGGCTCGAACATTTCCCCGGGCGTTCCCGAGGCGATGACGGAGTCCACCTGCCCCGCGTCAAGGAAGGCGCCGGGGGAACGGAAGTCGTGCGGGCGGAGGTGGTCGCGGGTGACGTCGCCGGTTTTGTCCAGCGCCTCACCGTAGGCCAGGGTGACTGTCTCGTCCGGGTCCCCCAGCTTTCCGAGCCGCACCCAGCCGTGGATGTTCTGGCCGAAATCCACCACCTGGTTCCCGCCCGCCAGGCGCGTGATGGACACCGGTGCGAACTCCCGGACCACGCGGGTGGGCGGCGCGGTTGGTCCTGCCAGGTTGCGGTACGAGCAGTTGCGGACGACGGCGGCACCCGCCGTGGGTGCGCCGCCGGCCGTCCCCGTGTTGCCGGGAACCCGGAAGTCCACGCGCTGGCCCGCCATCAGGTCTGCGGCCACGATTTCGGTGGATGCGACATGCCAGGACGCGTCGGTGCCGATGACCTTCCGCCCCGGCCCGGACTCCAGTTCCAGCTGGGCAAGGAATGCCGTCTGTGTTCCGTACATGTCGGCGTCGCGCGTGTAACCAAACGTGCCGCGGTACCAGCCATCGGTGAGCACCGCTGTGACGGTGTTGGTGCCCGCGCGCAGCAGCGGGGTGACATCGTGCGTCTGGACCTGGAGGGTGCTGTGGTAGCTGGTGGATCCCGGCGTGAGCTCCTGGTTGCCAACGCGCTGCCCGTTGAGGAAAAGTTCGTAGATGCCATGAGCGGTGGCGTAAGCGCGGGCCATGTCCGGGGCGGCCGCCAGGGAGAAGCTGGTGGAGAGGGCATAGCCGGGGCGCTGTCCCGGCGGAGGGGTTTCCCGCTCCTCCGGGCCGATCCACCGGGCTTGCCAGTCGGAAGGATGCAGGAGTCCCAGTTCCACGGCCATCGGCGCGGACCAGCCGCTGTCCGTTTCGGTGCCGTCGTCACGGATGTTCCACGTGCGGACACGCCATTCGAAGCGGCTCCTCGACTGCAGGGCAGGGCCCGTGTACGGCACCAGCAAGTGCCGGCCGGAGGGCACCCGGCCGGTGTCCCACCCGTTGGTGGCCTGGATGCGGTAGCCCGACTGGGCTGTGGTCCCGGCCGGCGGTGTCCAGCTCAGGCGCGGCCGCGTGGTGGTGAGGCCGATGGCTTCGGCCAGGTGCTCGGCCCGAAGCCGGGTGGGGGCAGTCATGGGACGGACTCCTGAACGTGGGGTGGCTGACGCTTCCAGCTTCGTTTCCGGACTACCTCGGCCCACAGCTCACTTTCATTGACTGGAATAGTATTGTGGGGCAGCTCACTGCGGACCCCATGACTTTGGGTGCATCAATCAACGGCGCTAGGAACTTCTGCCATGACCCAACCCTCCGGAACGGACACCCCTCCTGCCCGTGGAAAGCGGCCCAAACAGGGTGAGCCGGTCATCGACCGCGCGTTGAGCCTGCTGGCAGTTTTCTCCGACCGGCGCAGGGCGCTGACCCTGTCAGAGATGGCGCGGTACGCGGACATGCCCGCCCCCACGGCGCTGCGGCTGATTGCCCGGCTCGTGGCCTGGGGCGCGCTGGAAAGGCTCGACGACGGGCGGTACGTCGTAGGCGTCCGGCTGTGGGAAGTCGCCTCGCTGTCCCCGCGCGGCCACGGCGTCCGCGAGATCGCCCTGCCATACCTGGAGGACCTGTTCGAAGTCACCCGGCACCACGTCCTGCTGGCCGTGCGGGACAACGAGGAAGCCGTGCTGATCGAGCGGCTCTCCGCCAAGGACGCCACCGAGGTGGCCTACCGGGTGGGAGGCCGGGCACCCCTGCGGTCCACCGCCGTCGGACTCGTGCTGCTGGCCGGCGCGGACCAGCAGTTCCAGGAAACCATCCTGGCGAAGGATCCGGAGAATGAGCCCGGCGTGGCCGCCATGCCCGAAGGCCAGGTCCGCAGGACGCTGTCGGATGTGCGGCGTACCGGCATCGCCATGATCCGCCGCACCGTCCCGTCCCGGACCGTCTCGGTCGCCTCGCCGATTTTCGATGCACAGGGCGCGGTGGTGGCCGCCTTGTCCATCGTGGTTCCGGACGGCTCCACTCCCCCGAACGTGCTGGCCCCGGCGGTCCGTGCCGCCGCCAGGGCCGTGTCCCGCAGCCTGGGGCACCAGGCAGCTGTCAGCCCGGATGTGCGGACCCATTCCCAGGGCTGAACGGTTCCAATCCCTGTTTGGGTCAGGCGATCCATAGCGCTCGTCTGCGGGGTTTAAACGTTGGAAAAACCCTAGGCGGCCGGGCCCGGAACCAGACCTGATCCGCCAAACAAATTCCAAGCCCTCCGGCCTACCGTGGCACAAAACCAGCACAGCACCGGCGCCGCCGGGCAGCTGTCCTGGTGCAGGCTGCCGGCAGGGGATGGACAACGATGAAGCTGCGAACCGAATGCACCGCCCCTTCGGGGGAATCCGGCCGCAGGGGCGCAACGGGCGCCCTGGGCGATGCCACTCTGCCGGTGGTGGGGCCGTCATTCCTTGACGGGCTTCGCGAGGAGCTCGACGAATACGAAGGCTGCCGGAGGGTGTTTGCGGACGATTTTATCGAGGGCCTGCCGCGGCGCTTCAACCAGCTGCGGCTGGCCCTGACCACGGGCGACCTCGAGGGGTCGCTGGACGCCGTCCAGGGCCTCAAGCTGTCCAGCCATGCCGTAGGTGCCGAGCGGCTGTCCGCCCTGTTAACGGACCTGGAGGGCGAGATCCGGATCCAGACACGCGAGGCGGATGCCGTAGTCCTTCCGCGGCTCGCAGCGCTGTTCCTTCGGGCCATCCACCAGTGCGGCCTGCAGACCAAACAACGGCTGGAGGCACGTCCCTTCGGGCGCTGACCCGTAGCCGCCCTTCACCAGGTGCGCTCGGCATCCACTTCTGCTGCGGCAGCGGGTGGATGCCTCTTTTGTGCCTACCCCTTGACGTAGTGGTCCACTTCACACTAGATTGTTCAACAACCCCAGATTGTTCAACAACCTGAGTCGAGAAGTTACCGTCCGGCAGGCGGCAATTGCGCAGCGCCGGATGCCCGCCCAACCCAGCGTCTTCGCCAGGCCATGCCGCCATGACCGGGACGCGTCGTCGGCCACCGCCGGCAATTTCAGCCGTACGCAACACCGCACCGCATCCCCTGGAGGACACCAATGGCCATCACGCCAGTACCTGCCGCCGAGCCGACAACGGTTGTCGGACGCAAGGACATGTACAAAGCCTTTGCCGCCAGCCTCACCGGCACCGCGCTTGAGTTCTACGACTTTGCCGTCTACTCGGCAGCAGCCGCGATCGTCTTTCCCCTCATCTTCTTCCCCGCCCAGGATCCGCTGACCGGCACCCTGCTCGCCTTCTCCACCTACGCCGTGGGGTACATCTCCCGGCCAGTGGGCGGCATCATCTTCGGCCGGCTTGGGGACGAGATCGGCCGCAAGAAGGTGCTGGTCATCACGCTGATGCTGATCGGCGTCGCAACCTTCCTGATCGGCCTGCTGCCGACGTACGGCAACATCGGCATCATCGCCCCGGCCGTGCTGGTCCTGCTGCGGTTTGCCCAGGGCGTGGGAGTAGGCGGCGAGTGGGGCAGCGCCGTCCTGCTTTCCAGCGAGTTCGGCGACCCCAACCGCCGCGGGTTCTGGGCCTCCGCCGCGCAGATCGGCCCGCCCGCCGGCAACCTGATGGCCAACGGCGCCCTGGCCGTCCTCACCCTGGTCCTTTCCGAGCAGGCATTCCTTGACTACGGCTGGCGGATCGCGTTCCTCATCTCGGCCGTCCTGGTGGCGTTCGGCCTGTGGATCCGGCTGAAGCTTGAGGACACCCCCGTCTTCCGCGCACTTGAGGCCCGCGGCGAAAAGCCCAACGCACCCATCCGCGAAGTTTTGCTCACCCAGCGCCGCCCGCTGGCAGCAGCCATCCTGAGCCGCATCGGCCCGGACGTGCTGTACGCACTGTGCACCGTCTTCACGCTCACGTACGGCATCCAGAAACTCGGGTTCGACCGCGGCCAGGTCCTGGTGGCAGTGATGATCGGCTCGGCACTCCAGCTCTTCACGATGCCCCTGGCAGGAGCCATCTCGGACCGCATCAACCGCCGGCTCGTCTACGGTGCCGCCGCCGTTGGCGCCTCGGTGTGGGCCTTCGTGTTCTTCTTCGTCCTGGAAGGCAAGTCGCCCACGGTCCTGATCATCGGCACGGTGATGGGACTGGTGTTCCACTCCTTTATGTACGGCCCCCAGGCCGCCTTCGTGGTGGAGCAGTTCAGCCCGCGGCTCCGGTCCACCGGCAGCTCCCTGGCCTACACCTTCGCCGGAATCATCGGCGGCGCGCTGGCACCGTTCATGTTCACCCTCCTGATGGGCGCCTTCAACAGCTGGCTCCCGGTGGCCATCTACCTGACCGCCGCCTGCCTGCTCACCATGGTGGGCCTGGCCCTCGGCCGGGATTCGAACGTGGCGGAGGACGAGGAGTACCTGCTGGAAGGCGCCGCCAACTGACGCTGCAGCGCCAGCCAGCACTC
>NZ_JARHXQ010000155.1:0-21020 GCF_029222765.1 Arthrobacter sp. Cr_A7
CGGGGTCCGCGAACCCAGCAGGATCTGGCCGCCGTCCGGCACGGTGCTGTCCGCGTGCACGTGGACCCCGTGCTCAATGAGGACCCCGGAACCAATGCGCGAGTGGCTGCCGATGTGTACCCGGCTTCCAATCACCGTCGCACGACCGATGCGCACGCCGTCACCCACCACCGTCCGGTCGCCGATCCTGGCTTCACGGTCAATCCAGCTCCCGTGGCCGATCCGGCAGCCGGGACCGATCTGTGCGCCTTGCTCCACGTACGTCATGGCGCCGATGCGGGCGCTTTCGGCCACGACTGCCCCGGGCGCCACGAGGCCCCCGCCGTTGCCGTGACGGACGTAGCGGGTGACCTTCCCGGCGTCGTCCTCAACAGATACAAACTTCCCGTTCATTCAATCCCTCGTTTACGCGCGGGTAACTTACCGAACATTCAGTTAACGGTTGAGAACCCACAGGGATTCCCGCGCGGCCGCAAGGAACCTCAGCCCATGGGTGGTGCGGTAACGGCGTCCTCCTGCCCGGTCTCCTCTTCCTCTGTCAGCTGCAGGACCGTGCCCTGGTAAGCGGGTAGTTCAAGGAAGAAGCTGTGCAGGTCATCCACCTGGCCAACGGCATCGCCGGTGAACAGGTCGTGGACGGCAGCCCCGGGCACCAGGTGGCTGGACTGGATGCTGCCGGCAATGTCCTGGTCGGAGAAATTCAGCACCGTAACACCCAGTGCGCCGTTGTTCAGCCGGACCACCATCACCAGCAGTCCGCGGTTGGAGACGTCCGGTACATCCAGCAGGGCGCCGGTGGCGATGCCGCTTTCCTCGCGGACCGCCAGGATCCGCTGCAGGCGCCTCGCGAAGGAGGACGGGTTCTGCAGCTGCTCGGGGAGCGGGCCGTACAGGCTCCGGGCCCGGGGCATACCGGCGGAGGAGGTTACCGCGTCCGGGCTGGTGCCCATGATGTCGTGAGCACCGCGGTTGATCCAGCGGGTGTCACCCTGGGCGGTGAGTTCGGCGACGCTCTTGCGGTCCAGTGCCATGATGCCGGCCAGGTCCCAGCCGGAGAGTGCGAAGACCCCGGGCTGGAGCGCGTTGTACATGGCGAGGAGGATGTGGACATCCAGGATCCGCGACTCCTCTTCCGGGGTCACCGCTTGGGGGTCCTTGATGCCCAGCGCGGCCATGATGAAGCTGACCGACGTGCAGGCGATGCCGTTGGTGGTGAACAGGGCGTTGTAGGGGGCGTTCTCCCCGGTCAGGCGCTCCCGCATGGTCTGCTGCACCTGTTCGGCAACCTGGGCGCCCGTCAGTTCCTGCCCGTTGAGCTCGAAGATCTCATCCCGGTGCCCTGCGGCAAAGTGCATCAGCTCGTACGTCAGTTCGTCATGGTTCTGCAGGGCGTGGACCAGCGATGCCTGGTCGACGCCGATTTCCATGGACAGCTTGAGCGTCAGCCGCAGGAACTCGGTATCGGCGGTGACCAGCGCGTAGTGGTAGGCCGGCCGGGTGATGAAGTCGTAGGAAAGGTCCGGGCCCGCCTCGGACGTCGCCTTGATGTCGTCGATGGTCAGGTTCAGCTCCTGGAAGGAGAACCCGCCCACCTTGCGGATCATGGAGCCGATGAGCTGGTTGGCTGCCTCCGACAGCGGATGCCCCTCGGACCAGCCCGGCTGCTCCTCGGCGCTCTTTTCCACCCCGAGGAAGCCGTTGGCATCCAGCCGCAGTGCGCCGGTGCCCAGGTCCACCAGGGAGTGCAGTGCGTCCCCCACCACAAGGCGCATCCCGGCGAACGTCGGATCGAGCCAGTTGATGGACGGCTGGCCTGCCTTGAAGTAGTGGAGGTAGACCCAGCGGCGGGTCTTTCCGGTGGTGTCCACGATGGGCCGGGTGGCGCTCCAGTTGGTTTCCTTGACGCCCGGTTCGTAGAAGATCACGCGCTGCAGCCGGCCAATGATGTACCCGGCCTTCTGCAGCGCCTGCTCGGAATCGGGGCTCAGGTTGACGGAGTCCTGCCCCTCGGGGACGTCCGGCAGCAGGTGCCAGTCCTCCTCCGGGATATCCACCATGTGGTAGATGCCCGGGTAGTCCCGGAAATTCATCTCGGCCAGGCGGAAGTCCGCCCCCTTGCCGGTGTGGCCGGGAACAATGTCATCGATGATGGTTCCGCCGTGTTCCGCGGCGACCTCGCACATCCGGCGGAACTCATCCTCGGTTCCGAACACCGGATCGATCGCCATGCTGATCCGGTCGAAGTGCCCGTCCACGCTGGGCGTCTGGGACCAGCCGCTGATGCCTCCGGCCAGTTTCACCGGACCGGTGTGGATGGCCCGGATGCCTATTTCGCTGAACGCTTCCCACATGGCCGGATCGCCCAGGGCCGAGAGGAAGGACTCGGTGGACCTGGTGATGAAGGACAGCGGATAGGCAGTGAACCAGACGGGTGCCCGCTCCACGGCAGCCCGGGGGTTCGGGTGAGCGTAGGAGTTCTGCCACATGCTGGCTTGCCCGGAGAGCTGCCGGGCCAATGTGTTGGCGTCGCCGAGCATCGCCTGGTTCCGCAGCCATTCAACATAGGCCGCATTGCGTCCATCGAATTCGAAGGATGGCCTGGTGGCAAAGTATTGGCGCCGCCGGGCGGTGGGCCTTAGGGCCTTGGGCCGTGCCGGATAAAACTGCTCGTCGAAATTGACGTCCGGGTCCGCTGACGGTTCAGCAGCTGCTTCTTCGTTTTCGCCGGCAACGGTCTCCGCTTCAAAAACATCGTCGCTGGTCATCGGTTCCCGCATTGAGTCCTCTTTCTACAGTTGGTCCCGCGGTCCCAAGGCATACTGCCTGGCCACCCTGCTCATAGTCCAACGTACCCGGGGGCGCGGGGACTATTCGCGCGAACTACGAAACTACCAAGAAGTGGCTAGGACACCAGGGTGGCCGCGGCCGTGTCCATGTGCTCGAGGATGGTCTTGCGGACCAGGGCGGCGTCGCCGGTGTCGATGGCGGCGACGATGTCCCGGTGACGGTCCACGCTCATGTTGCTGACGCCCTTTTCCCGGCCGGCGAACATGATGGACATCCGGATGGAGCCTTCCAGCGATTGCCAGGAATGCAGGAGCGTCTCGTTGCCGGTCAGGCGGCACAGGGTGCGATGGAATTCGAGGTCCGATTCGATCCGTTCCTCAAGCGTCCCGTCAGCTGTCGCGCTCATCGCGTCGATAGCTTTGTGCAGGGACTGCGTGACGTGTTGCCGGTCCTGAAGTTCGCAGAGGGTCCGGGCGGCAAGCGACTCCAGGGCGGCGCGGACGGCGAAGATATCCCGGATTTCCTTTTCATCCAGGTGCCGGACGGAGAGCCGGCCGCGGGGACCGGCCGAGAGCAGGCCTTCCTGTTCCAGCTGGCGCAGGGCTTCACGGAGCGTTCCCCGGCTGATCTGCAGCATCTCGGACAGCTCGGTTTCCACCAGGTGCCGCCCGGGTTCCAGCTCGCCGCTGGTGATGGCGGTCCTCAGTGCCGCGAGCGCCTGCTCGCGCAGGCTTTTCTTTTCCAGTCCCAGCAGCGGGGCTGTCAGTCCGGCCATGGCTTCCGTCCTCAATGTTGTAAGTCGACTGTTTACAGTCGTACGTCGATACTACGACAGAAAGCACGGCACCGGCCGGGACCGGTGCCGTGCTCTTTGATGCTGTTGAAAGGTCAGCCGAGTTCGGCGAGGACCTTTGCGACGATCCGGTCCGTGGCAAGCCCGTAGCGGTCGTGCAGGGTGGGCAGGGCGCCGGCGTCGAGGAACTGGTCCGGCAGTGCCACGGGGACCACGCGCTTTCCTACGCCGGCGGTGACGACGGCGGAGGCGACGGTTTCGAACAGGCCGCCCACCACGGAGTGGTTTTCCAGCGTCACGGCCAGCCGGTCGGTGTTGATCTCCTTGAGGACGGTTTCGGCGTCGAACGGCTTGATGGTGGGGGCGTGCACGACGGCGACGTCCACGTTGTGTGCCGCCAGCGCCTTGGCCGCCTGCAGGGCGCGCATGGTCATCAGGCCGGAGGAGATGAACACAACGTCGTTGCCGCCGCGCAGGACCTTGGCCTTGCCGAGCTCGAACGTGTAGTCGTATTCGTCCAGGACGGTGGGCACGTTGCCGCGCAGCAGGCGCAGGTAGGTGGGGCCCTCGGACGCTGCGAGCTGGGGGACGGCCTGCTCGATGTCGATCGAGTCGCAGGGGTCCACGATGGTCAGGTTGGGCATGCCGCGGAAGATCGCCATGTCCTCGGTGGCCTGGTGGCTGGGGCCGTAGCCGGTGGTGAGGCCGGGCAGGCCGCCCACGATGTTGACGTTCAGGTTGGGCTCGGCGGCGTCCAGGCACAGGAAGTCGTAGGCGCGGCGGGCAGCGAACACGGAGTAGGTGGACGCGAACGGCACCAGCCCGGTTTCGGCCAGGCCGGCCGCGGCGCCAAAGAGCAGCTGCTCGGCCATGCCCATCTGGAAGAACCGTTCCGGGAATGCCTTGGCGAAGATGTGCATGTCCGTGTACTTGCCCAGGTCCGCGGTCAGGCCGACGATCCTGTCGTTTTCCTGCGCGGCCTTGACCAGGGCGTGCCCGAACGGCGCGGACGTCGTCTTCTGGCCCGGGTCAGCGAAGGAGGCGATCATGGCCGAGGTCTTCAGCTTCGGCTTGACGGCTGTCGTGGTGTTGGGGGCCTCGGTGGTGGTGCTCATGCTGAAGCCTTTCCTTCATAGCCGGCGGTGAGCTGCTCGCGGCAGGTCTGCCATTCGTGTTCTTCGATGCGCATGAAGTGCGCCTTTTCGCGGTTTTCGAGCAGGGGTACGCCGCGGCCTACCTTGGTGTCGCAGAGGATCACGGAGGGGCGTCCGACGGCGGCGGCCTGGGCGGCTGCGTTGTCGAAGGCTGCGAGCAGCGCGGCGACGTCGTTGCCGTCCACCCGCTGGGTGTACCAGCCGAACGATTCCCACTTTTCGGTCACCGGCTCGGTGCGCAGCACCGTGTCCGTCTTGCCGTCCGCCTGGAGGGCGTTGATGTCCACCATTGCTGTGAGGTTGCCCAGCTGGTGGTGGTGCGCGCCCATGGCCGCCTCCCACGTGGAGCCTTCGTCCAGCTCGCCGTCGGAGAGGAAGTTGAACACCCTCGAATCGGAGTCCTGGTACCGGAGGCCCAGGGCCATGCCGACGGCGATGGTCAGGCCGTGGCCCAGGGAGCCGCCGGAGATTTCCATTCCGGGCGTGTAAGTGGACATGCCGGACATCGGCAGCCGCGAATCATCCGAGCCGTAGGTTTCGAGCTCGTCGACCGGGACGATGCCGGCTTCGGCCAGCGCGGCGTAGTGGCCGATGGCGTAGTGGCCGGTGGAGAGCAGGAACCGGTCCCGGGCCTCCCAGTGCGGGTCCTCGGCGCGGAAGCGGAGCTGGTCGCCGTAGACCGTGGCCAGCATGTCCGCTGCACCCAGGGCCTGGCCCACGTAGCCCTGGCCCTGCACCTCGCCCATGTTCAGGGCGTGGTGCCGGATCCGGTAAGCCGCGGCGGCGATTTTGGCGATCCGCTCCTGAGCCGCTTGGCTTTTGATGGCCGGGGCTTGGACGGTTTCTGTTGGCATGGCTTGCTCCGTGTTCGTTTCGTGCGTGACGGTCATTAGACGCTCACCGTGTTGGGGGTGCTTTTGGTGGCTTCATCGGCCAGCTCGCGCTCGCGCTTTCCCCAGGTTTCACGGGTGGCGACTGCGGCCCACAGGCCCACTGCTGCGTAGGCGCCGAACAGAAGGGCCGGGCCCATCCAGCCGAAGCTGACGAAGAGCAGCGTGGTGACGAAGGGGGTGAAGCCGGAGACCATGGCGGAGATCTGGTAGGCAAGGCTGGCGCCTGAGGCGCGGGTCTTGGCCTGGAAGAGCTCCGGGAACCAGGCGCCCTGGGCGCCGGCAAGCGAGTTCTGGCAGACGGCATAGGAAATGGCGATGGTGGCGATGATGAAGAAGAACAGGCCGGTGTTGACGAGCAGGAACATGGGCACGGCGAACAGGACGGCGAAGGCGCAGGACCAGAGGTAGACCGGGCGGCGGCCGATGCGGTCGGTGAGGCGTGCCCAGGCGGCGGTGGCGAAGATGCCGATGAAGGATGCGATGCAGAGCGCTACGAGGGTCTGCGTCTTGTCCGCCAGCTGTTCGGTGTGCAGGTAGGAAATCATGTACGTGATGGACACGGCGTAGCCGGCAGTCTCAGCAACGCGCAGGCCAATGCCCTTCACGATGTTGCGCCAGTCGGTCTTGATGACCTCCACGATGGGCGACTTGACGATGTCGCCGCTGTCCTTGACCTCGTCGAAGACGGGGGACTCGGGAACCTTGGAGCGGATGATCAGGCCCACAACCACCAGCACGATGCTGGCCAGGAACGGAACGCGCCAGGCGAGCTCGCCGCCGAGGTTGACGCTGACCAGGAAGACCAGGTTGGCGAGCAGGAGGCCCACCGGGAAGCCGGCCTGGACAATGCCGGTGTACTTGCCCTTGGACTTCCACGGCGCGTGCTCGTAGCTCATCAGGATGGCACCGCCCCATTCGGCGCCGAAGGCCAGGCCCTGGACGATGCGGACAAACACCAGCAGCGCCGGAGCCAGCAGGCCCACCTGGCTGTAGGTGGGGAGCAGGCCGATCAGGAACGTGGCCACGCCCATCAGGATCAGCGAGGTGACCAGCACGGGCTTGCGGCCCACCTTGTCACCCAGGTGTCCACCAATGATGCCGCCCAGCGGGCGGGCAGCGAAGCCAACGCCCAAGGTGGCGAAGGCGGCCAGGGTGCCGGTAACGGGATCGCCGGTGGGGAAGAAGGCGGTCCCGAAGTACAGCGCAGCGGCGGTGCCGAAACCGATGAAGTCGTACGTTTCGATTACTGCGCCCACACCGGAGCCAATGGCGACGCGCTTCGCGTCCTTGGTGCCATGCACTGGACCGCGCATGTTCAGAGCATCTTTGCCCATGGTGGTTCCCTTTCGGAAAGCGGCTGGTTGGGGTAGCCGCTGTCGACGGTTAACAAAATGATAGGTCCAGTGTGATCGGGGTCATGGGTAATGTCAACAGTCAATGTCGGAGGTTGACTGTTAACATTGACCGGACTAGTGTGGTCCCCATCACGAATGCCCGTGCGAGCCGGGCCAGCCAACCCAAGGGACCAAAGATGTTCCATCACAGCCAAGGAGCACCATCATGACCACCATCCAGCGCACCGCAGTCCTCACCGGGGCAACCTCGGACCGGGGCATCGGCATCACCACCGCACGCCGCTACGCCAACCAGGGCTGGGCCGTGGTGATCCTGGACCTCGACGGCGAGAAGTCCGCCAAGGTCGCCGCCGAGATCGGCAACGAATTCAACGTCCCCGCCTTTGGCCACGAAATCGACGTCGCCAACGAAGCATCCGTCAACGCCGCCTACCAGGCCGTAGCCGCGGAGGTCACCGCCGGCAACCTGCCGCCGGTAGGGGCCCTGGCCAACATCGCCGGGATCACTTCCCCCGTCCCGTTCCTGGAGACCACCCTTGAGCTGTGGCACAAGGTGATGGACGTCAACGCCACCGGCACCTACCTGGTGACCAAGGCCTTCCTGCCGGACATGATCGCCAACGGCTGGGGCCGGATCGTCAACATGTCCTCCGTATCAGCCCAGCGCGGTGGTGGGGTCTTCGGCAAGGTCCCGTACTCCGCAGCCAAGGCCGCCATCCTGGGCCTTACCAAGGCCCTGGCCCGCGAACTGGGCACCACCGGCGTGACCGTCAACGCCATCACCCCGGGCGCCGTGGACACCAACATCCGGGTGGGCAGCACCGAGGAGCAGGAAGCCGCCATCAACGCCGGGATTCCGCTGGGCCGCAACGCCACCACGGAAGAAGTTGCTGCCGTGATCACCTTCCTGTCCTCCGAGGAATCGGCCTACCTCACCGGCACCACGGTGGACATCAACGGCGGAAGCCACATGCACTGACCGCGCCATGAAGTGGTTTCGCTTTCACGACTGGAGCCGGCTCGTCGGGATTCCCGTGGAGGTCCGGAAGGATTTCCAGCTGGTCCGGGCAGGGGTGGTGGATGACGCCATGCAGGATTCCTCCGCCCTCTGGCTTGCAGCGGACATGACAGCGGGCAGGGCCCTGTTCTCGGCAGCCGAGGGCTATGAGGTGTGGATCCATCCCCGCGAACTCGGCGGGCAGCTGTGCTACAAAATGGCGTCCGTCCAGCTGGCCGGACGGAAAACGGCTGCGGCGGCCGGGCGGGCGTAGGGCGGCGGGGCTGTGCATCCCGCCAGCCCGTTCCTACACTGGGGTGATGATCACAGTCACCGGAAGCGTGGAAACCAAGCTGTCTGCCGAAAAGGCCTTTGCCTTCATGAGGGAGTTCGAGAACACGAGCACGTGGGACCCCAACACTCCCGTGATGGACAAGCTGACGCCGGGCCCGGTGGCGGTGGGCCACCGCTACCACGCGGAGTCCGAATTCCGGGGGAAGCGCCAGACCCTGGAGTACGAGGTCATCGAGCTGACGGAGAACCACATCAAGCTCCGCGGCGAGAACAAGACCGTCACGGCCTTTGACTCCGTTGACGTCAGCCCGTCCGGCACCGGGTCGCTGGTGAAGTACACGGCCGAGTTCAGCATCAAGGGACCGGCCAAGATTATTCAGCCGCTGCTGAAGCCTGCCTTCATGCAGCTCCGGGACCCCGCGCTGAACGGGATCCGGGATACCCTCAACGCCCAGGCTGCAGGCTGACCCGGTTCGCCTCGAAGAACTCCCTGATGTCCCGGCGCGGATCCGCGTCCACCCGGGGTGCCGCGTCGAGGATCATAGTGTTGCGGTGCCGCCCGTATTCCGGCCACTCCAGTCCGGGCAGGACGGGTGTTCCGGTCCACGCGAATGACGCCCACGCGCCGCTCATGGTGTCGCTGAGGGATTGCGGTGCCCGGCCGCGGGTGAGGAAGGCAGCCTCCGGCGCATCCAGGTGCCGGAAGACGAACGGGATGTCCAGGGCGTGGCATGCTCCGAGCTTTCCGCCCATTGCCGGGCTGCGCCAGGTGAAAAGGTAGGAAAAGGTCCGGCCCGGCGCCCCGTGCCGGGCGCCACTACCGCGCGCGTCCAGCAGGTTGCTGCTGGGCTGGCGGTAGACGGAATCGGTAATGGCGGCTTCGAGGAGTTCCTTGCCGGACACATCCCGTGACAGGCCTGCGTCCCGTGACTGGCCGGCGTCCTGCGGCAGGCCGGCCTCCAGCGACAGAACCTTGGCGAGGGCGGCCGCGTAATCCGCCGTGCGGTCCCCGGCAATCCCGGCAGCCGTGAGCACGGGGGCCGCGCGTTGCGGATAGCCGGGATCCTCAGGGGCAGTCGGCCGCATTTCCACCGCGAAGGACCCCTCGTTGAGGTTGGTCCCGACAATAAGATCCACCCCGGCGTTGAGCCCTTGCCGGACCGCGTCCAGGGGCGGCTGCGGCAGTGAGGGCGTCCCCACCGTCGGCTGGAAGGGCAGGGGAACGGCGAATGTTTCCCGGCCCACCTCCTGCACCAGCTTTTCCTGGGCCTCCAGCAGCCGCTCCACGGGCAGGGCCAGCAGCCCGGCGGCCGAGTGGCTGTCCAGGCCACACAGGGCGAGGAACCTCCGGCTGATGCTGGCAGAGTCAGCGGGCGTGCGCCAGCGTTCGGCGGTGCCGCTTTGCATGATGGCCCGGCGGAACAGGCCTTCCGACGCCGGCATGCCCAGGAGGGTGCCGATGGCCGCGGCCCCGGCCGATTCCCCAAACAGGGTCACGTTCTGTGGGTCCCCGCCGAACCCGGCGATGTTGCGGCGGACCCAGCGCAATGCTTGGAGCTGGTCCAGGAGGGCAATGTTGGAGGAGTCTTCGTAGCCCGGTCCCAGGAGGTCCGCCAGGTGCAGGAAACCGAGCGCTCCCAGCCGGTAGTTGATCGTGACCACCACGGCATCGCCCGCGGCGGCGAGGTTGGCGCCGTCGTACATGCCGTCACTGTTGGAACCACTGAGGTAGGCGCCGCCATGGATCCACACCATCACGGGCCTGGCAGGGCCGTCCGTGGCGGGAGTCCAGATGTTGAGGTTGAGGCAGCCCCCCTCGCTCCAGATCCGCGGTTTGGCGCCGGGCGGTGCCGGCGACTCGGGGTTCTGCGGGGCGCCCGGACCCGGCGCGGTGCCGTCGAGCACACCGGGCCATGGAGACACGGGAACGGGCGGGCGGAAACGGCGTTCCCCCGTCGGCGGCTCCGCGTACGGGACCCCCAGGAAACTGCGGACCGGGGTGCCGTCGACTGTCAGCGTTGCGCCGTGGACGGCTCCGGTGTGGCTGGAGGCGGGCTTCATGGTTGACAGGTTACGTCCTTTGCACGGGTAGGCTGGAACTACCGTTTGGCAGTGAGCGGCCATGTTGTTATGGCTTTTCATTTTCGTCCGGGAGGAAAGATCCTTGGTGGTCACCGATGTTGCGGATGGCAGAGTCTTTGCCGATGTTGCAGCGCACCTGCAGGACCTGGTCCTCGGGAACCGCGGCGTGGAGCAGCTCCTTCAGGACCTCGCAGAGTACTCTGCCGCGCGCCTGGGCAGTGCCGGCCGGGACGTGTCCTGCGGCATCAGGCTGACCCGCCCCAAGAAGCCCACCGCCATGGCCGGCAGCAGCCCCGGCTCCTGCCTGCTCACCGAGCTGGAAGACACGCAGGGGGACGGCCCGGGCCTGGCCGCCATCCGGACCAGGGGAACAGTCCTCGTCCCGGACCTGGAACACGAAGACCGCTGGCCGGAGTACGTGGTGGCCGCCCGGGAGCAGGGCATCGGGTCTGTGCTGGGCATCCCGCTGATCCTGGAAGGCAAGGACCTCGGCGCTCTTACCCTTCACTTCGAGCAGCCGGGGGGCGTGCAGCGGTGACGACGCCGCCACCGCTGAGGCTTATACCGAACAGGTCTCCAAGGGGCTCACGCTTGCCCTGCGGATGGCCAAGCTTCAGGAGTCCAGGGACGGCATGAGTGCGGCCATGCAGTCACGGACGGTCATCGACCTGGCCACCGGTGCCATCATGGCGCAGAACCGCTGCAGCCAGGCCGCCGCCTTCCAGGTCCTGCGCGAGGCCTCCAATTCCAGGAACGTGAAGCTCCGGGACGTCGCGGCCACCGTGGTCTCCTCCGTGGCGGGCGGCACCGACACGTTCACCTACTTCGACGAGTAGGGATCCTGCCGTTCCTTCTGCGGAAGCGCGAGGAGGGAACCGCTGAAGGGCGCCCGAACCAGTGCGTTCGCCGCGGCACAGTGCTCATTCACTGCCTGGGTCAGGGCATCCCGGTCATCTTTTGACAGTGCCGCCGTCCCGGAGCTGTAATCCCTGATGTCCTGTTCGGAGGCGTCCCCGCCGAGGGCAACAAAGTCGAGCCACACCTCGGCGAGGTCGAGGCTGTGCCTCTTGATCACCGCTCCGGTCAGGGCCTGCTGGTCCGCTTCATCCATCGTCCCGTCCTAGCTTTGGGAGTTTTGTCCCAAGGGATTCGGAGCGGGCGGCCGGACTGATGGGTGAAGTGCCGGATCTCCCTAGGCAGGCTGCGTCACGTGTGAGAGCGCATGCTCACGGGCGAAGCCACCCAGCCAGTGGGCGCTTTCCTTCGGAGTGCGCTCCTGCGTGCCGCGGTCGACGGCGATGAGCCCGAACTTGGGCCGGTAGCCGAAGATCCACTCGAAGTTGTCGAAGGCGGTCCAGGCGATGTAGCCCCGGACGTCGATGCCGTCCGCCAGGCAGGCCGCGACGCCGTCGACGGCCACCTGAAGGTAAGCCACGCGCTGGGCGTCGTCCTCGGTAGCCAGGCCGTTCTCCGTCACCATGACGGGAATGCCCGCGATCCGGTGCGCTTCGCGGATGGTCGCCTCCAGTGCCTGCGGGTAAATTTCCTCGCCCATCTGGTTGACTTCCGCGCCTTCGGGCGCCGGTGCGTGGCCGTCCGGACCGTATACCGTGCGGCCGTACGTCTGGATCCCCACGAAGTCATCGCCCCGGGATGCTTCGAGGAAGCGTTCGTTGACGTCCCGGCGGACCCGGTCGGCCAGTTCGCGGCCGCCCTCGATGGACTGGATGTCCGAGTTGGCAAGCGTCCAGCCCACCTGCAGCCCGGGCCGGTGCCCCTTGATCGCTGCAGTGGCGGCCCGGTGAGCCGCCAGCTTGACGGCGAACCCGGCCTCGGTGGAGCAGAACTGGAAGGGCGCCACGGTGCTGGCATCCACGCGCAGGCGTTCCGCGGCGGCAGCCCACATGGGCACCGAAACCCGGTTTTCCGGCGCTTCACCGCCGATGCCGAACGATTCCAGCAGCCACGGCAGGTTCGGTTCGTTCAAGGTGCAGGCGACGCCGATCAGGTCACCCAGGTGCGCCATCACACGGTCGCAATAACGGGCAAAAAGCTCCGCCGTCCGCGGGCCCTCCCACCCGCCCATGGCCAGCAGCCACCGCGGTGACGTGAAGTGGTGGAAGGTCACAACCGGGGTCAGGCCATGGTCACGGCACGTTTCCAGCATGCGGCGGTAATGGTCCAGTTCGGCCACCGAGAAATGGCCTTCCTCGGGTTCTATCCGCGCCCATTCCAGCGAGAACCGGTAGCTGGTGAAGCCGAGTCCGGCGATCATGGCGATGTCCTCGCGGTACCGGTGGTAATGGTCCACGGCGTCACCTGAGGGCTCGGCAAAAATCGTTCCGGGCAGGTGCTCCAGGAGCCACGTGTCGCTGTTGACGTTGTTTCCTTCCACCTGGTGCGCGGCGCTGGCCACACCCCACAGGAAGTCGGGCGGGAAAAAGGGGGAGACGGTCATGGTGATCCTTTCGGTGCAACGCCGGGTCCCGGCGCCAGGCTTCGCTGCCTTGACATTCATCCTGTCCTGCGCCGTGACCCGCGCCACAGAAGTATTCCAACCAATGAAATAGTCGTGTCTGGCGAAAACGTGCCCACAGCATTCTTGAGGAAGCCGGCCACTCGCCTGGCCCACACAGTCCTCTCCGTTGTCACATCAGAATGCAAAGGCGCACTACATGAAACTCCTGAACTCCACCGCCCGTGCGAGCTCCGCCGTTCTGGCCGGCGCCCTCCTGCTGGGATCGCTCACCGCCTGCGGCGGCGGCTCCGGCCAGGCAGCCGCCAAAGTGGACACCAGCACCCTGACCCTCGCCATCGATAGCGACTCCGCATCCTTCGGCTTCGATCCGCTGCGTGTGTCGGCCGCCCAGCGGCAGTTCTTCGAAGGGCTCTACGAAAGCCTGATGACCCTGCAGCCGGACGGCTCGGCAGGCCCGGGCCTGGCCAAGGAGTTCAGCTACAACGCTGACAACACGGTCCTGACCCTGACCCTCAAGGACGACGTCACGTTCACAGACGGGTCAAAGCTCGACGCCGAACTGGTCAAGGCAAACCTCGACCGCCGCTCCGACCCGGCCTTGACTGCCTACTCCGCCGTCGCCAAGGGCGGCGCGCAGGAGATCGCCTCGGTGGACGTCGTCAGCCCCACGCAGGTGGCCCTGACCTTCGCCAAGCCGCAGCCGGGGTTCGAAAAGAACCTGGCCTCCACCACCGGCATGATCGTCGGCAAGACCGCCGTTACAGACACCGCGAGCCTCGCCGCAACCCCGGACGGCTCAGGCCCCTACACGCTTGATCCCTCCACCGTGAAGGGCAACAAGTACGTCCTGGTCAAGAACAGCAAGAGCCCGGAAGCCTCCAAGTACGCCTTCGACAAGGTCATCTTCAGTGTGGTCCTCGACCCGCAGGCCCGGGCGAACGCCCTGGTCTCCGGCCAGGCCGACGTTGCCATGCTGACGTCCTCCACGGTGGACTTCGTGAAGACCAAGGGCGTGGGGGTGTCCCAGATTGGCGGCACGGTCAACACCATGATCTCCTTCGACAAGATCGGCAAGACCGCACCGGCGTTCGCCGAGGAAAAGGTCCGTCAGGCCATCCAGTACGCCATCAACCGCCAGGCCTTGGTGGACGCGCTCCACAAGGGTGACATCCCGGCCTGGAACGCCCTGCCCAAGGACTCCGCCGGCTTCACCAAGGACCTGGAAACGGCGTTCGCCTACAACCCTGAGAAGGCCAAGAGCCTGCTCGCGGAAGCCGGCTACCCGGACGGCTTCGAGTTCACCATCATTGCCGGCGCCCAGACCCAGACGGACCTGCAGGCAGTCCAGAAGGACCTCGCCGCCGTCGGGATCACCATGAACGTCAAGATGGCCGCCTCAACGGACGAGGCGTTCGCCGCCGTCGCCACCACCCCGCTCGGCTACGCACCGCTGAACTGGGACAACCCCGTGGGCGTGATGTACGGAGCAGTCCTGAGCGGCTTCACCAACGTCCAGAAGGCCACCGACGAGCAGCTCAGCGCCGCCACCGGTGAGCTGGCTGCCGCGAAGGACGACGCCGCCGTCAAGGCCGCGGCCACCAAGCTGAACACCCGGCTGGTGGAATCCGGCTGGATGATTCCGCTGTACGAGGCCCTCACCAACCAGGGCTACAACACCAAGAAGGTGGCGCCGGTGGAGTTCGCCGGCACCAACGCCTACCCGCTCCTCTCGTCCTACAAGCCGGCCAGCTAACACCCGCACCTGCCGGGCGGGCCCTCCCCCACAAGAGGGCCCGCCCGGCAGGGCCTGACCGATGGAGGTCACCATGGCACTATTCATCACCAAACGCCTGCTGATGGCGCTTGCCACCGTTCTGGTGGTTGCGGTGCTGGCATTCCTGCTGGTGCACGCGATGCCCGGCAGCCCCGGAGCCGTCTCGCTCGGAGCCGGCGCCACCCAGGAGGCCATCGACGAAGTCAACCAGCGGCTGGGCTGGAATGATCCGCTGCTGACCCAGTTTGTCCGCTGGCTGGGCGACGCCGTCCAGGGCAATCTCGGCACTTCGCTGATTGACGGCCGCTCCGTCAGCGCCGACCTGGCCAGCAGGCTTCCCGTCACCGCGTCCCTGGCTGCCGGGGCCACGCTGCTCAGCGCTCTTTTGGGCATCACCCTGGGCGTCACCGCCGCGGTCCGCGGGGGAACGGCAGACCGCATCATCGGCGCTGCCTGCGGCATGGGTGTGGCCCTGCCCAACTTCTGGGTGGGCGTCATCTTCGTGTACCTGTTCGCGGTCCAGTCCTCCATCTTCCCCGCCACCGGCTACGTCCCGTTCGAGGCATCCCCGCAGGACTGGGCACTGTCCCTTGCCCTGCCCGTCATCACCCTGGCAGTGGGCGGCGCAGCGTTCATCGCCCGCCAGACCAGGGCCTCCATGCTTGAGGCGCTGCAGCAGGAACACATCCGGACCCTTCGCGCCACCGCTACCCCCACCTGGAAAATCCTCTACGTCCACGCCCTGCGGTATGCCAGCCTCCCCATCGTTGCCGGCATCGCACTGCAGTTCATCCAACTGTTCGGCGGCTCCGTCATCGCGGAGCAGCTGTTCGCCATGCCGGGCCTGGGCCAGGCTGTCCAAACCTCCGTCAGCACCCATGACGCTCCGTCCGTCCAGGGCGTGGTGGTGATCGCCACCGTTGTGGTGGTTGCCGTGAACCTGGTGCTGGAACTCGCCACCAAGTTCCTCGACCCGAAGTTGCGTGCCTCATGATCCCCTCAGTTGCCCCTGCCCCCGCGGGTTCCCCCGCCGAGGCTCCCGCCGCCGGTGCCGCAGCGCCCACGGTGTCCCGCCGGCCGGCACTTACCCGCTTCTCCGGGAGCAAGCTGTTCGCCTCACCGGGAAGCCTCGCCGGGGTGGCCTGGCTGGCCGCCATGGTGGCCGCGTCCGTGACCGCGCCGCTCTGGCTGCCCTTCAAGACCGAGGACCAGGACTTCACCGCCGTCCTCTCGGGCCCCACGGCCGCGCACTGGCTCGGTACCGACGAACTGGGCCGGGACCTCCTCAGCCGCATTTTCGCTGCCGCGGCCGGGACCCTGGGAACGTCCATGATCACGGTGCTCGTCGCCGTCGGGCTCGGAACCATCCTGGCCATGCTGGCAGCCGCCGGCGGGGACCGCACGGAGTCGGTCATCAGCCGCACCACCGAGATCATGATGTCGATCCCCGGCACCGTGATCATCCTCGCCGTGATCGGCGCGGTGGGCACCAACATTCCCGTGGTCATGGCCATCCTGGGCATCCTCATTTCCGCCGGCATCTACCGCGTCATGCTGGGCCAGGCCAAGTCGCTGCAGTCCCAGCTGTATGTGGACGCAGCCAAAGTGGACGGCGTCAGCATGCTCGGGATCAGCCTCCGGCACGTCCTTCCCGGACTGACCAACACCATCGTGGTGCAGTCCGCCCTCATCTTCGCCGTCGGCATGCTGATCCAGGCCGGCCTCGCCTTCATCGGGTTCGGCCCGCCCATCCCGCAGCCCAGCTGGGGCGGGATGATCCAAAGCGCGTCCCAGCACGTCTACGACGCCCCCTGGCTGATGGTTCCCACCGGCGCCGTGCTGGCCCTGACCGTGCTTGCCGCCAACGCCATCGGCAATGCCCTGGGCAAGTCGCCCAACGCCACCGCCTCCCACCTGCCGTCCGCAGCAGCCCGCCGCCAGCGGGCAAAGGCCGTCTCCGCCATCGCTGCAGCATCACCGGTAAACCCGGAGGAGGCACCGGCGCAGGACCAGCTCAGCGTCCGGAACCTCTCCGTGGGCGTGGACGGCAGCGTCCGCCTGGTCACCGACGTCTCGTTCGACGTCGAACGCGGCACCGTGCTTGGCCTGGTGGGAGAGTCCGGCTGCGGCAAGACCATGACCGCACTTTCGCTGCTGGGACTGCTGCCCTCCGGAGTGTCCGTGACCGGCGGGGAAATCCTCTGGAACGGCAGGAACCTGGCCGCGGCAACTGACAAGGACATGGAAGGCATCCGCGGACGGGAAATCGCCCTCATTTCGCAGGAACCCATGCGCGCCCTGGACCCGATGTTCACGGTGGGCTACCAGCTCACCGCGGCGATCCGCCGCCTCCGTGGCATGGGCAAGGCCGAAGCCCGCACCGAAGCCCTGGGCCTGTTGCAGAAGGTGGGCATCGTGGACGCCGAACGCATCCTGAAGACCTACCCGCACCAGATCAGCGGCGGCATGGCACAGCGCGTCGCCATCGCCCTGGCACTGTCCGGCAGGCCCCGCCTCCTCGTTGCCGACGAACCCACCACCGCCCTGGACGTGACAGTGCAGGCGGAAATCCTCTCCCTGCTGCGCTCGCTGGTGAAGGACACCGGCATGTCGGTGGTCATCGTGACGCACGATCTCGGCGTGGTGGCCGACATCTGCGACAGGGTGGCAGTGATGTACGCGGGCCAGGTGGTGGAAAGCGGCCAGACCGCCGGCATCCTGGACAACCCCCGGCACCCGTACACCCTGGCGCTCCTCGCAGCTGATCCGCACGCCAATTCCGCCGCGGACATGCCGGAGCGGCTGGCAACCATCAGCGGCCAGGTGCCGCAGCCCAAGGACTGGCCCGCAGGCTGCCGGTTTGCCGCCCGCTGCCAGTTCGCCGGCTCCGCCTGCGCCGCCCCGGTGCCGTTGCTGCCGTCCGGTTCGGAATCCGGGCTGGTCCGCTGCGTCAAGGCGGACGAACTCGCGGTTGAGGGCCTGGCATGGGTGCCCACCGAAGTGCCCACCCACCGTCTGCTGGACGTTACCCCCAAGGTTATGACTGTTGAAAAGGACCTGGCATGAGCATCGAGACCCCGGCCCGACAGGCACCAGCGGCCGTCCTGGCCACCCCCATCCTCGAGGTCAAGGACCTCGTGGTCTGGTACGGCCGCGGCCGCAAGGCTGCCGCAGCCCCTGCCGCGGTGGACCGCGTCAGCTTTACCATCCAGCCCGGTGAGACAGTTGGCCTGGTGGGGGAGTCCGGCTCCGGAAAGTCCACCATCGGCAAGGCCATCCTGGGCCTGCAGAAAGTCTCCGCCGGATCCATCAGCTACCAGGGCAAGGACATCACGCACGCCGGTTCCGGCCGGCGGCGGGCCCTGGGCAGCGAACTGCGGGCTGTCTTCCAGGACCCCAACTCCTCGCTCAACCCCCGCCAGACAGTGGGCGCCTCCCTGGCCGAGCCCCTCCGGATCCGCGGCGTTGCCGCACCGGATGCCCGGGACAGGGCAGAAGCCATGCTGGAACGCGTGGGCCTTCCCCGCGAAGCCGTGGACCGGTACCCCAGCCAGTTCTCCGGCGGCCAGCGCCAGCGCATCGCCGTGGCCAGGGCGCTGATCTGCGAACCCAGCCTGGTGGTGTGCGACGAGGCCGTGAGCGCCCTTGACCTTTCCACCCAGGCCCAGGTGCTGAACCTCCTGGCGGACCTTCGCGATGAGCGGGGACTGAGCTACCTGTTCATCGCCCACGACATCTCCGTGGTGCAGTTCCTGGCCCAGCGCGTCGTGGTGCTGTACCGGGGGCAGGTGATGGAGAGCGGGCCTGCCGCCGCCGTCACCGAGGACCCGAAACACCCCTTCACCCAGGCGCTGGTGGCAGCGTCCCCCGTGCCCCGGCCGGCCGAGCAGGCCGAGCGGCGAACGCTGCGTGAATCCATGGGAGTGCGGACGGCATCGTCGGTTTCCGCCACCCCGGGCGGCTGCCCGTTCCGGCAGCGTTGCCCGCTCGCCACTGAACTGTGCGCCACGGAACGTCCCGCCCTCCGCGTGGTGGGCGGATCTGACGTCGCCTGCCACTACGCCTGACTCCACCACTGCCCCAAGCACGCCTCCCTGCAGACCTATAGAACGGAACACTTCATGACACCCACGTGGCACGCCGCCATGATTTCAGCGCAGCAGGACTTCGACGGCGCCCCGCGGCTCCGCAAGGAGTTCCGGCTTGAGGAGGGCCACGGGGCCGTGGTGGAGGCGACGCTGCGCGCCACCGCCTTCGGTGTCTACCAGGCCTTCATCAACGGCGCCCCGGTGGGCGACGACGTCCTGAGCCCGGGCTGGAGCTCCTATGAATGGCGGCTCCGCTACCGCACCTACGATGTGACGGCCCTCGTGGGACCGTCCACCGTGATCGGCGTGGAACTGGGCAACGGCTGGTACCGCGGCCGGCTGGCCTGGCACGGCGAATCCAACCTGTACGGCAGCGAGCTGGGGTTCTACGGGCAGCTGGACATCGAATACGCGGACGGGCACGTGCAGTCCGTCGCCTCGGACAGCACGTGGCAGGCCGGCCCCTCCGCCACCACCTTCAACGAGATATACGATGGCCAGGTCATCGATGCCCGCCGCACCCAGCCCGGCTGGGCCGGGCCCAACTTCGAGGGCGGCGGCTGGACGGGCGTGCGTGAGGTGGAGTTCGACGCCGGCAGGCTCGCAGAGCCGGTGGGCCCGCCCGTGGTGCGTGCCGGCGTCGTCAAGCCCGTCAGGGTCTTCACCTCACCCGCCGGAAAAACCCTCGTGGACTTCGGCCAGAACCTGGTGGGCTGGCTGCGGTTCACGGTCCAGGGCGGGCCGGGTGAGGTAATCACGCTGCGGCACGCGGAGGTGCTCGAAGACGGCGAGCTGGGCGTCCGCCCGCTGCGCTCGGCCAAAGCCACGGACACGTTCATCCTCTCCGGAGGGCAGGACTTCTTCGAGCCCACCAAGACCTTCCACGGCTTCCGCTACGCCGAGGTGACCGGCTGGCCCGGGACACTCAGCGAGGACTCCCTCGAAGCCGTGGTGGTCCACTCCGAACTGGAGCGCACGGGGACTTTCGAATGCTCCAACGAACTGGTCAACCAGCTGCACCGCAACATCGTCTGGGGGCTCCGCGGCAACTTCCTGGACCTCCCCACCGACTGCCCGCAGAGAGACGAACGCCTGGGCTGGACCGGTGACATCGCCGTGTTCGCCCCCACCGCCGCGTTCCTCTACGACGTCAAGGACTTCCTGCAGGACTGGCTGCTGGACCTCGCCGCCGAGCAGGAAGCCGCCGACGGGCTGGTCCCCATCACCGTCCCGGATATCCTCAAGTACTGCCCCCAGCCGCCCGAATTTCCCAAGCCCGAGTCATCCGCGCTGTGGAGCGAAGCCTCCGTCTGGGTGCCGTGGGCGCTCTGGGAGGCCTACGGCGACATCACCGTGCTGCAGAACCAGTACGCGTCGATGGCCTCGCACATCCGCCGGGTGGAGGGCCTGCTCTCACCCACCGGGCTGTGGGACCAGGGCTTCCAGTTCGGCGACTGGCTGGACCCGGACGCCGCACCCGACGAGCCCTGGGCTGCGAAGGCCGACACCGGCGTGGTGGCCACCGCCTGCCTCTACCGCACCGCGCGCATCACCGCCCAGACCGCCAGGCTCCTGGGCAAAACGGACGACGCCGCGTACTTCGAGCGGCTTGCCGGCCGGGTCCGGGCGTCCTTTGCCGAGCACTATGTGGCCGCGGACGGAACCATCCGCAGCGACTGCACCACCGTCTATGCCCTGGCCATTGCCTTCGACGTGCTGCACACCGAGGGCCTGCGGGAGTTCGCCGGGAATCGCCTGGCGGAGCTGGTCCGGGATAACAACTACCGCGTTTCCACCGGGTTTGCCGGCACCCCGTTCATCACGCACGCCCTCACGGACACCGGCCATGCCGACGAGGCCTACCGCCTGCTCCTGGAAGAGGGCTGCCCCTCCTGGCTCTACCCCGTAACCATGGGTGCCACCACCGTCTGGGAACGCTGGGACTCCATGCTGCCGGACGGGACCATCAACCCCGGCGAGATGACCAGCTTCAACCACTACGCCCTGGGCGCCGTGGCCGACTGGATGCACAAGGCCATCGGCGGCATCCGGCCCCTCGTGCCGGGCTACGGCAAAGTCAGGATCGCGCCGCTGCCGGGGGTCGGGATCGACTGGGCCAGGACGTCGCTGAAGACGCCACACGGCACCGTCAGTGTGGAATGGCGGCTCGACGGCGGCGCCCTCCACGTGGAGGCGACGGTCCCTGACGGGGTGGAGGCCGACGTCGACCTTCCGGGCCGCGAGCCCTTCACTGTCCAGGGTGGCACGCACCGCTTCACGGCGGATGCGGGCCTTCTGGCGACGTAGCCGACTTGGAAAAACCG
>NZ_JARHXQ010000156.1:0-26999 GCF_029222765.1 Arthrobacter sp. Cr_A7
CGGGTCTGGCTACTGCTTGTAGGACTCTTGGATGTCCTTCGGGGCGTCCTCGTGGTAAACCTGCTTCCAGGCTTCGAGGACGTTTGAGTGGTCAACGGGGAGGGCGCTCAACGCCACGTAGGCCGGCGCTTCCTTACCGAGCAGGGCGCCTGCGCCCAGCCGTGCTTCAGTAACACCCTGGTCGAAGGGAACCTGCGCTCCGAGGCCGACGACCAGCTCGTCCTTGGCCAGGGCGATGGCAACGTTCTTGCCGAGGTCCTCTGTGGCGATCTTCAAGTCCTTCCGGCCGGAGGCGCGGGCTGCTGCCATGACACCTTCTGCCGGGACGTCCCATACCGCCCAGATGCCGGCGAGATCGGGATACTTGCTGATCATGGCGTTGGCCGCGGCCTGGGCGTCTCCAGCGAAGTCCGGACCGGCGATGCCCTTTTCCTCCACTATCTGGATCTCCGGGTATTCCTTGGTGATCGTGTCCTTGAAGCCTTCGTGCCGCTGCTTGGTCACAAAGAAGTCGGCCTGGTGGAAGACAAGGCCGATCTTTCCCTTGCCGCCGAGCGCTTTGGCCATCTGGTGGGCGGAGACGACGCCGTTGCCGTAGTTGTCGGCAGAGACAACGGAGACGTAGTCCTGGCCGGCGGTCAAGCCCTGGGGAACGTTGTCCATGAAGATGAGCTTCGTGCCGGCAGCAGCGGCCTTCTTGTAGGCGGAGGCGGTGGCAACGGGATCCGTGGGGATGGACACGATGATGTCCGGGTCCTGTGTCATCACGGTCTCGAGGTCGGAGACCTGCTTGTCCGGCTTGAAGTTCGCATCGGTTGTGGCGATGACCTTGATGCCCAGCTTTTCGAATTCGCTCTTCAGTCCGTTGACTTGTGCTGTGGCCCAGTCGTTGCCGCCGTAGTGCATCACGATGGCTGCTGTGGCGTTGAGTCCTTTGACCTTTTCGATCTCTTCCGGGGTCAGATCTGCAACGGACGCCGGGGAGGGCGTTTCGCCATTGGGGCCCTTGCTCAGGACTTGTCCCCTGATCTTGTCGAGGGCCTGTTGGGCCTTTTCGGAGATACCGGCGTCGGGAGCGTTCGAGCTAGCCGTTGTGGAACTGCTGCAGGAGGCGACCGAAAGTGACAGGACTGCTGCCACGGCCATGAGGGGAAGCCTGCGGATCATCATTGTTCTCCAGTGCTTTGAGGTGGATGGATGGTTGGGGTAAATCAAGCGAGGGCTATGGCCAGCGCCGGGGGAATCGGCGACAGGATGAGGCCGCCCGCCGCAGAGGCCGAACGGATAGCGCCGGCCTTGTCCGAAGCGCACAAAATCGCTTGTGCATGTTCTTTGTTGACGAAGAAGCCCAGGGAGCACGGCCCATAGTGGGTTTGCACCCATCTCACTGCCTCGCCTGCCGCTTTAGTCATGTCACCGCCGGCTTCGGCAGCGGGGCCTTCCAGCGTGGACACAGATGCGCCTCCACCCGACGTGTCAACGGTGATGACCATGCTGGCCCAAAGGACGTTGTCATCGAAGATGCAGACAACGGCCGAGGAGCCAGCGGTAACGAAGGCCCGGACGGCTGCCGCGAGATCATCGACTGCTTCATCAGTGAGGAGCAATGCCAGATTTGCCCACTGCCCCCGGTGAATATTTCGAAGCCTGAAACAGGAATCGAGCGCAAGTGCATCTGCAACGGTGCCAGGCATTTCCGCTCCTTCCTCATTGAATGTTTTTGCTTCCGTAAACGCTAACGCTGGTACCGTGAACGTTTACGGAGACGATCGTAAACGTTTACGGAACGAGGTGTCAAACCTCACAGCAGCCCGACGGAGGAGCAATGGACAGGACCGGCGTCGACATAGGATTGACAGGCACGCCGTACCGGCGCCGGCGTCGGTACTGGCGACGCGAGACAGGAGAGACCATGGCAGACGCTGCAATCCCGCGCGGGGCGAATGGGCGCCTTTCGGACGCTTCGCCGCGGCGGAAGCCGACCATCAACGATGTTGCCCAACTCGCCGGAGTGTCGTTTGGCACCGTCTCACGGGTTCTCAACGATGCACCGGATGTCAGTGCCGCAACCCGCCAGCGCGTTTTGGACGTCATCAAGGACATCGGGTATCGCCGGAACAGGGCTGCGACCGCGCTGGTCACCAGCCGGTCCACCTCCATTGGGATACTGTCCGACGGCTCCCCTCGGTTCGGTCCTGTCGGGACACTCATGGCCCTCGAGAACGTGGCGCGGAAGAAGGGCTACGCCACAACCGTCATCAGTGTGGAGCAGCCCTACGCACAGTCTGTGCAGCCCGCCCTGGACACCCTCGATGACGTCGGCGTGGGTGGAATCATCGTCATCGCACCAGTGGTGGATATGGCGGCAGCAGTCTGGAACGCATCGTGCCGGGTGCCCGTGGAGATGATTGCCGCAGGTGCATCATCCACCCCCAACGTGTTCACATACTCTGAAAACCAGGAGCTCGGAGCACGGCTGGCCACCCAACATCTCATCGACCTGGGCCACACAGACATCGCCCACATCGCCGGCTCCATGGACTGGTTCGATGGACGGGTGCGCAAGCGCGGCTGGGAGGCCGCGCTTCGTGACGCGGGCCTTTCGCCCGGGCTCTGCCTCGAGGGCGACTGGAGCCCCCGATGGGCCTACGAAACGGGCCTCCAGCTGGTCCGCGAAGACAGGATCCCCCAGGCGATCTTCGCGGCCAGCGACCACACTGCCCTCGGGCTTATTCGCGCGTTTGCCGAAAATGGGGTCCACGTCCCGGACGACGTGAGTATTGTCGGCTTCGACGACATCGAAGGTTCCGACTATTTCCTGCCGCCCCTGACCACCGTGCGCCAGGACTTCACTGCATTGGCGCTGATGAGCATGGAGGTGCTTATCGGTGCCATGGAGGGGCAGGAGGTAGACCGTACTCCCATCGCACCCACGCTTATTGTACGCAACAGCTCCACCCGCGCCACACCCCGCAAGTCACCGGAGGCGTAGCGAAAAAACCCTTGCGCGCACGTCCACCACTGCGCACACTGGACGGATGTGAGGATTGAACCCTGCCGGATTCAGGACCCATGAGACCAGGGTGGGCCGGCACGTCCCTTCGAGGAGCATCAATGAACGGTCGGATCCTGTCAGCTCGCCGTGCTCTTGTCTGCGTTGCAGCCGGGGCAGTGGCCGGCACCGTCGCAGCGGTAGCCGTAGAACCTTCCCTTGGGCCCCTGGTCGGGTGGTGCACCGCCGGCGTCACCGCTCTGGCATGGGTGTGGCGGATCTGCTGGCGAAAGGATCCACCGGGGACTGAACGCCTCGCGCGCGAGGAGTCCGCCTCCCGTGTGACCGACAACGCGATCGTCACGGCTTGTATCGCGAGCATCGCGGCCGTGGTGGTCGCACTGATCCAGTCCAGCGACCGGAGCGAAGATCCCACCTCGGTGGCATTGGTCATCCTGGGCGTGCTCGGCACGATAGTTGCGTGGGCGCTCGTCAACACCGTCTATGCCTTGAAATACGCCCGCATGTACTTCCTGGATCACCCCGACGACGGGTTCGACGTCAAGCAGGAGAAGCAGCCTACCTACAGCGACTTCGCCTACTTCGCCTTCACCGTGGGGATGTCCTACGCCGGGCCTGAGATCGAGCCGATCAATACTGAGGTCCGACGCAAAGCTCTTCTGCACGCTCTGCTGTCGTATTTCTTCGGCACAGTCCTGATCGCGGTCTCCATCAATCTCGTCACGAACCTGGGCCAAGGATGACGTGCGGGTGTCACCAGCAAATGCCTTGCTGGTGACACCCTTCGCCGTTCTGGCAGATCAGTTGTCAGGCTCTGTGCGCTCCTTTCGCAAGGTCCTATAGGCCGCTGCGAGCCCTACAGCCGCCAGCACCCAGGGGCCGGCCACGATGATCGGGTCGATCCACTGGTGGTTGGTGTCGGCCCGCTTTTGTCCGAAGCGTGAGCTTATGCCGTGGCTGGAGAACTCGCTGAGCACGCCGGTTTCGGTCACGGGGTTGTCCGGGCGCAGCGTCGCCAGGGACTTCACGTGGTGTTCCGTGGCGTCCACGCGGTCTGCGGCGACGAGCAGGAGCCAGTGCGCTGCCCGGCCCTCGCTGTACTTGTAGGCGTACTTCCGGATGGCCCCGGACGCGCCCTTGGGTGGGGTGGAGGTCCCGAAAACGGGGGTCAGGAAGGCGTGTTCGACGGACCGTTCCCGGGGCCACTTCTCGGGCTGGCGCTCAGGGAAGTCCCAATGTGCGCCGGTTTCGATGCCAGGTTGTTCGCGGGGGTAGGAGGGCCTGTCGGCCGGGTCCAGGTCCGCACCCCAGCCCGGGATCCGGGCGCGCAGGTCCTCCACTGACTCCTTCAGGGCCGGCTTGGCCGCGGTGTAGGGCGTTGGTATCTCAGCCATGATGGTTTTTCCTTTCAGGCCGCGCTGGGAATGACGAGGGGCTTGATGCATTCATCGAGCTTCGCGGAGAAGATGTGGTATCCCTCGGCGATGTGTTCCAACGGGATGCGGTGGGTGACGATGTCGCTGGGCTTGAGGTACCCGTTGCGGATGTGTTCGAAAAGCCGCGGCCACTGCCGTTTGACCGGGCACTGGTTCATCCGCAGCGTCAATCCTTTGTTCATGGCATCGCCGAATTTCACGGCACTAAAAATCGGGCCGTAGGCGCCCACCACGGACACGGTGCCGCCCTTGCGGACGGAGTCGATGGCCCAGTTCAGGGCGATGGGGGAGCCGCCCTGGAGTTTCAGTTTGCTGCTGGTGACGTGCTGCAGGAAGTTGCCGTCCGCCTCGGCCCCCACCGCATCAATCACGACGTCGGCGCCCAGGTAGTCAGTGGCTTTCTTCAGGTGCACCACAATGTCGTCGTATTCCGCGAAGTTGTACGTTTCGGCGTGGGCGAAGGTGCGGGCCTTCTCGAGCCGATACTCCAGGTGGTCGACCACAATCACCCGGCCTGCGCCCATCAACCACGCGGACTTGGCGGCGAACAGGCCCACTGGCCCGGCGCCGAACACCACCACCGTGTCGCCTTGGACGATGTCGCCGAGTTGGGCGCCGAAGTAGCCGGTGGGCAGGGCATCGGTGAGCAAGACGGCGTCCTCTTCGTCCATCCAGTCCGGGATCAAGCCTGGCCCGACGTCGGCGAACGGTACCCGCACGTACTCGGACTGGCCGCCGTCGTAACCTCCGCAGGTGTGGGAGTAGCCATAGATGCCGCCCACCGCCGTCGCGTTCGGGTTCACGTTGTGGCAGTTCGAATACAGGCCGC
The DNA here is from genome assembly GCF_029222765.1 of Arthrobacter sp. Cr_A7. Classification (NCBI taxonomy): domain Bacteria; kingdom Bacillati; phylum Actinomycetota; class Actinomycetes; order Micrococcales; family Micrococcaceae; genus Arthrobacter; species Arthrobacter sp. Cr_A7. Next base: position 5,279 of record NZ_JARHXQ010000156.1, read on the forward strand.
GGGCGCAGAAGTAACAGGACCCGCAGTAGATGTTGAACGGGACCATCACCCGGTCCCCGACAGCCAGGTTCTGCACCGAGGAGCCCACCTCGTGCACCACGCCGATGAATTCGTGCCCGAAAGTCATTCCCACCCGGGTGTCCGGCATCATGCCGTGGTAAAGGTGCAGGTCAGAACCGCAGATCGCAGCCCTCGTCACCCGCACGATCGCATCATTAGGATGCTCGATTTTAGGGATGTCCTTTTCTTCCACGCGGACCTTGTAGGGCCCGCGATACACCATTGACCGCATCAGTACCACCTCCGGGAAATAGTTTGTTCAGTCATCGGAATTCTCCTGTCCCGGTTCTCTCAGGCGTGGGCCGGGTGGAGGACGACTTTGGTCCAGCCGTCTTCGCGGCTGTCAAAGTTCTTATAGCCCTCGGGGGCCTGGTCCAGCGGCAGCTCGTGGCTGACGAGGAAGGAAGGGCTGGCTTTTCCGCCGGCGATGAGGTCGCGCAGGGCCCGGTTGTATTTCTTGACCGGGCACTGGCCCGATCCCATTGTCTGTCCCTTGAACCAGTAGTTTCCGTAGTCGAAGGCCACCTGCCCCTGCTTTTCGAGCTCATCGGGGGCGCCAGGATCCTGGGGCAGGAACACGCCTACCACGCCCAGGCCGCCGACGAACCGGACGGAGTCCACGAGCCGGTTCAGGGTCTGGTTGGGATGTTCGTTTCCGGCCGGGTCGTGTGCCTGGTAGCCGACGCATTCGCAGCCCCGGTCGGCCCCGAATCCCATGGTCTGGTCCTTGACGAACTCGACAGGGTCCACCGCGGAATCATCCACAGGGATGGCGCCGATCTGCTCGGCCAGCTTCAAGCGGTCCTTTTGGCGGTCTACGACCATGACTTTGCCGGCGCCTTTGATAATGGCCGAGTAGGCTGCCATCAGGCCTACTGGTCCCGCACCATAGATGACCACGGAGTCTCCCGGGTACACCCCCGCGAGCTCGGTGGCGTGCCAGCCGGTGGGGAAGATGTCGGCGACCATGACATAGTCGAGCTCTTTCTCCACGGAGTCCTCGCCCAGGCGCAGGCAGTTGAAGTCCCCGTACGGCACCCGCAGGTATTCGGCCTGTCCGCCCTGGTACGGGCCCATGTCCGCGAAACCGTAGGCTGCGCCCGCGAGCTGGGGTTCCGGCTGCATGGTGAGGCAGTAATTGGTGAAGCCCCGATCGCAGTTCTTACAGAATCCACAGGCGATGTTGAACGGCAGCACGACACGCTCGCCCACCTTTACTTTGCTGACCGCCGGGCCGGTCTCAACCACTTCGCCCAGGTTCTCGTGACCAAAGGTGCGTCCGGGTTCGAAGCTGGTGCGGCCCTCATACATGTGCAGGTCCGAGCCGCAGATATTCGCAGCGGTAATCCGCACCAATACGTCGGCGGGGTGCTCGATTTTGGCGTCCGGTACGTCCTCAACGCTGACGTCTTTCGGTCCTTTGTAAACTACTGCCTTCACTTTTCCGCTCTTTTCTTTTATCCCATCCCGATCGTGGGCGCAGTGGTACCTTCCGGGCGCAGCAAAGCAAGGGACCTGCAGGACTGCGGCCCGGAAAAAAGGGGGGGAGTGGCACCCGATACGCGTATTGGAGCTGGCGAGGGAATGGGGGAACAAGGATAGTGGCCCTGAGCCCACCCAAGGCTCGTAAGGCCAAAAGGTTTTCAGACCGCCAGGCTGTTGGGAAAATCCCGCCTGACGGCTGTACGCAAAAGAGAACTGATCGAGCCTTAATGCTAAGCAGCCTTAGTAACGATGTCGAGGGGCATCCCCGAAATCTTCCCCCAATCGTGGGTTGGGTAGCTGAGCTTCGAGGAGGCAGCCGCGGATGCTCCGTGCCAGCGCTACACATCGACCTGCGATGGAAAGCGTCGGTAGTGACTACATTCCTTCTGGCCGATCTTGCCGTAGGGGCGTGGTCGGCCGAGCTGCTGAGTTAGCGATAAATCAGCACCCTTACTAATGCTGCTGGCGCGGTCAGTGAGCTCTTTTCCCTTTATTTCTGCCACTTTGCTTGCGAATAGCACCAGCCGTCACACCTTTAACGAGTTTTCCGAAAACCCTTGATAGTGCGCTAACTCAGCATGTAAGTTAGCTCACAGCCCCAAAGGTGGGGTGATCACGAACACAAGGGAGTGTTGTTCATGCGGAGAACTACAACTGGAATTCGTCGGAACAAAAGACTTGGCAAGGCGGCTCTGTGCGCTTCCGTCCTGACGGTCGCCATGCTTGGGCTGGCCGGGTGCAAGGGCGGCGCCACCGCGGACAATGCGGAGGAGAAGGCAAGCGGAAAGGGGCTTGTCATCGGCTGGAGCCAGCGCGGCATCAGCGGCAGTGACTGGTGGAAGACCCTCGTTGAGGGCGGCCAGGCTGAGGCGGGGAAGATTGGGGCGCGCCTCGAGTTGCTTGACGCCAATGGTGATACCGTCCGGCAGAACGCTGACGTGCAGACCCTCATCACAAAGGGCGTAGACGTCGTGGTGATGAACCCGAACGACCCGCTCGGCGTCGGACCCTCGGTTCAGGCGCTGAAGGATGCGGGCATACCCGTCGTCACCGTCAACTCAAGCCTGGATAAGTCACTGGTCCCGGACATGTTCTGCTACGTTGCCGAGGACCAGGAGCACACCGGCTCACTTGCCGGCGAAACCGCTGCCCAGAAGGCGCTCGAGAAGTACGGCGACAACGGCCAGATCAAGCTCGTCGGTATCGGCGGCTTCCCGGGAGACGTGTTGAGCGATCTCCGGTTCAACGGTTTCATGGCGGGGTGGAACCGCGTTATGGATAAGCACCCGGGCGTCACCACCGTAAAGCTCGATACGAAGTACGGGGAATGGAAGCCCGACAAAGCGCTCGCCCCGATCCGTGACGTGGCCACCGCCAACCCGGACATCAAGGTTGTCTACAGCATGAGCGACGTGATGCATGGCGGCATCGTTCAGGGCCTGCAACAGGCCGGTCTCTGGGGTGACGGGATCATCATGGCCAGCTATGACGGCGGCATGGGAGCGATCAAGGAAATGGTGGACGACCCGACGGGTCCGTTGCAGGCGGATGCCTCCAACCAGCCGTGGGACCAGGGAGCCGCCGCAGTGCAGATGGCACTTGCTGCCTTCAATGGCGACCAGGCCCAGTGCCCGGACAAGACGAACTACATCGACACGACGGTCATCACGCCCGCCGAGGCGCCGGATTACTACGTCCCCACGGACACCTATGTCCGCGCAAAAGACTGAGCTCCCTGGCCGGCGCTGCCCCGTGGCCGGCAGTTCCACCCAGAGCCCTATATAAGGAGCATGATGCTCGCCCATAACCAGGTCTCGCCTTCCACCGCAGCGGCGGAGACGGCACGAGACACCCATGACGGCGCTTCGGAGCTGCGGCTCGATGGCGTCACCAAGTCCTATCCCGGCGTCCAGGCGTTGAAGGGAGTCAGCTTCAGCGTCTCCCGCGGATCCATTCACGCACTTGCCGGGCAGAACGGCGCAGGCAAGTCGACGCTCGTAAAAATCCTCTCCGGAGCGGAGTCCCCGGACGGCGGGACCATCCGCCTTGGCGGCGAGCTTCAGCGTTTTCGAGACCCCATGGACGCCCAGCGCGCCGGGATCCACACAATTTACCAGGAACTCTCGCTCGTGCCGTCCCTCTCGGTGGCCGAGAACATCTTCCTGGGACAGTTGCCCCGGCGGGCGGGGGCCTCTGTCGACTGGCAGCGTATGCAGGCAGAAGCCCGGACCGCGCTGGACCGGGTAGGTTTCGATCTCGATGTCCGCCGCCCCGTGGCAAGTTACTCCACAGCGGAGCAACAGGCTGTGGAGTTGGCCAAGGCCCTGCACAAGGACGCCCGGGTCCTGCTTCTGGATGAACCCACCTCCACGTTGCCCCTGCCCGATGTTGAACGGCTGTTCACCGTCCTCCGCTCCCTGTCCGAACAAGGCGTGACGCTGTTATACATTTCGCACCGCATGGACGAGCTGTTTTCGCTCTGCGACGCCGTGACAGTGCTGCGCGATGGGGTAAACGCTGCGGATTTGAAGACAGCAAACTCCAAGCCCGCGGACGTGGTCACGGCAATGGTCGGGAAGAGCCTCGAAGGGTCCATTGCCGAAGCGGCCCTCCGCGGGGAACGCTCGCCCAGCCTCGGCGCCGGACCGAAGGAGAGCATCATCCTCTCCGCCCGCGACCTCTCAGAGCAGGGGTACGTGGACAAGGTGTCGTTCGAGCTGCGTGAAGGCGAGGTGCTCGGCATCTCGGGGCTCATCGGCAGCGGCCAGTCAGAACTGGCTGGCCTCATCGCTGGTGCGCGGAGGCGGACTTCCGGCGAGATCCGCGTCGACGGGAAAGCGGTGGACTTCCGTGCCCCCCGCGACGCGATCCGCCGCGGGATCGGGCTGCTGCCGCAGGACCGCAAGGCAGCGGGCTTCATCCCGGACATGGGCGTTGCCGGCAACATCACGCTGGCCAGTTTGCCGCAATTCAGCCGGTTGAGCCTGATCCAGTCCCGGCGGGAACGTGCCGTGGCCGGGGAGATGGTGGGCCGGCTCGGCATGAAGGTATCCGGAGTGCATCAGCCGCTCAAGACGCTGAGCGGGGGAACCCAGCAGAAGGCCATCCTGGCCCGCTGGCTTGTCCGCCAGTCACGCATCCTCGTTTGCGACGAACCCACCCGCGGCGTGGACGTCGGGGCGAAGGAGGACATGTACGAGCTCATCCGCGAGTTCGCGCAGGCCGGCGGAACCGTCGTGGTGGCGAGCTCGGAGATCACGGAGGCGATGATGTGCGACCGCGTCCTCGTGATGGCGCGCGGCCAGGTCGTCGCCGAACTCGACCATGACGACATCGACCCCTCCGGCAACGCCATCCTTGAGCGCTTCGCCTGACGGGCCCCCCAATCAGTTTCTATTCAGGAGTACACCTATGTCCCGGACCTTGTCGTCCCTGCCGCCAACGAGTGGCGCCCCCTCCCCGTCCCCATCGCCATTGGCCAGCATCGGCTCCCGACTGCGGGGCAGCACCCTCCGTGCCCTGCCGAAGAGCTACCTTATCCTTGTGCTCCTCGCGATCGTCGCGGTGGGCTATTACGTCTCCGACGACTTCCTGACGTTCCGCAATGCTGAAAACGTGATCACGGCCGCCTCGATCGTCGTCGTGCTGGCAATCGGCCAATACTTTGTCATCCTGACGGGCGGCATCGACCTCTCCGTAGGCTCGATCCTGGCCATGTCCACGGTACTTACGGCACTGACCCTGCAAGCCGGGATGCCCGCCGGCGCATCCGTCGTGTTTGTGCTTGCCTGCTGCGCTGCCGCCGGACTGATCAACGGCATCCTCGTCGTTTGGTTGAACATCCCTCCGTTCATCGCGACGCTCGCCATGATGAGTGCCGTCAAGGGCTTCAGCTACATCATCCAGTCAACAAGCCTGATCGAGATCAAGGACCAGTGGATCATTCAGGTTTTCTCCCGCGGCAGCTTCCTCGGCATCCGCAACCCCGTCCTGATCTTCATCATCGTGGCCGTGATCGCGGCGCTCGTGGCCAAGTACACCACGTTCGGTCGCTCGCTTTACGCGATTGGCGGCAATCCTGAAGCATCGCGGCTTTCGGGCCTGCCTGTGGCGCGGAACCTGATCATCACCTACACAATCTCCGGCGTGCTCGCCGGCCTGGCAGGCCTGGTCGCCGCCGCCCAGCTGCGGCAGGGAAGCTCGCTCATCGGCGTAGGTTACGAACTTGACGCCATAGCAGCCGTCGTGGTGGGCGGCGCATCCCTAATGGGAGGCAAGGGCGATCCCCTGAACGCCGTGATCGGGGTGTTCATCCTGACCACCATCATCAACATCATGAACCTCGTAGGGATCTCCTCCGAGCCGCAGCTGGTCATCAAAGGCGCAGTGATCATCCTCGCCGTCTTCCTCTCCAGCGCAGGCGGCGTCCAGAGGATCTCCGGATTCTTCGCCAAACATTTCCGGCGCACCCAGCCCGCATAGCCGCGTACCCATCGTCATCCCAATTCAGCTTCAGAAAGCAGGAATCATGTCCATTCACCCCTTCGGACGCACCGGCCTGACCGTCTCCGACATTTGTGTCGGCACCAGTGCGCTCGGCAGCTTTCCCGCCCAGTACGGTTACGAGGTCGACGAAGACACCGCCGTCGCCACGATCCACCGCGTCTTCGACGGGCCCTTCACGTTCATTGATACGTCGAATGAGTACGGCGGCGGTGCAAGTGAAGAGCGGATTGGCCGGGCCATCGCCGAGCGCGGCGGCATCCCCGAGGGATACGTCGTCGCCACGAAGGTCGATCCGCTTCCCGGCAGCACCGACTTCTCCGGGGACCGCGTCCGCCGGTCCGTCGAGGAGAGCCTCGAGCGCCTCGGCCTCGACAAACTCCAGCTCGCCTACCTGCACGACCCCGAGAAGATCTCCTTCGAGGAGGGGGTGGCCAAGGGAGGCCCGCTGGAAGCCCTCGTCGATCTCCGGGACCAGGGTGTTATCCAGCACTTGGGTGTCGCCGGAGGCCCGATCGACCTGGAGCTGCAGTACCTGGCGACCGACGCATTCGACGCCGTCATCAGCCACAACCGCTACACGCTCGTTGAACAGACTGCCGAGCCGCTCCTGGAGGACGCGGCCCGCCGCGGGGTCGCCTTCGTCAACGCCGCACCGTTCGGCGGCGGGATGCTCGTCAAAGGACCCAGGGCCGTCCCGCGGTACTGCTATGCACCTGTGGACCAGGCGACCATCGGCAGGGTCCTGCGCATGGAAGAACTGTGCGCGCAGCACGGCGTCCCGCTCGCCGCAGCTGCCCTGCAATTCTCCGTGCGTGATGAGCGCGTGGCGTCCACCATCGTCGGAATGTCCCAGCCGAGCCGCGTCGAGGAGACCCTCCGCCTGCTCAACCATGACATCCCCCAGGAACTCTGGGACCAGCTCCTGCCTCTTGCACGCGAGGGCCGGAACGGTATTGAAGCCGTGACGGTCTGACCGCTGGGGCGAGTAGCAGGAATTACGAAAGGAAACGAAGCAATGATCAGGAAGAAGCAGCCTGAGCCGGTGGACGTCGTCATCGTCGGCGCAGGCGCCGGCGGGGCAACCGCGGCAAAGGTGCTGTCGGAGGCCGGACTGAAGGTGGTGGGCCTCGAGCGTGGGCCCTGGCTGAAGCCCGAGCACGCCTCGGGGGACGAACTCAAGTTCCTCAACCGGAATTTCATCTGGCAGGATCCGAAGATCAAACCGCGGACCTACCGCCCAAACGACAAAGTAGAAGCCGAAATCACCAACTTCTCAGCCACGCCGCAAGTCGTCGGCGGAGGCACCACCCACTGGGGTGGCATGGTCCCGCGCATGGCCGAGAGCGATTTCAAGCTGCGCAGCCTGCACGGCGATGTTCCGGGAGCAAGCCTTGTCGACTGGCCCATCTCCTATGACGAACTGGAGCCGTACTACACACGCGTTGAGTGGGAGTTCGGCACGTCGGGTCTTGCCGGGGCGAACAAATGGGAAGCGTGGCGCAGCCGCGGCTACCCCACCAAGCCGTCACCGCTGAGCCAGATCGGGCGGACCTTCGCCACCGCGATGTCCAAGCTCGGGCATGGTACGTTCCCCATGCCGCAGGGCATGGTGACCGAACCCTACCGGGGGCGCCAGCCATTCAGTGAGAACGGTTTCTGGCAGCAGTACCCGGACCCGGGAAGCGGCAAGTCATCCACGCTGATCAGCTTCATCCCGGACGCCGTTGCGACCGGGCGCTACGACCTCCGATCCGACTGCTATGTCAGCGAGATTCTCGTCGGCAAGGACGGCCGCGCCACCGGTGTCCGCTACCAGGACGAGGACGGCGACGAGTTCGTCCAGCACGCCAAAGCCGTGATCGTCTGCGGCGGCGGCATCGAAACCCCGCGCCTGCTGCTCATGTCAAAGTCAGGACTCTTCCCGGACGGACTCGGCAACGGCAGCGGCATGGTAGGGAAGAATGCAACCTTCCATCAGTACTCATTCTCCGTGGGCTTGTTCGACCGTGAGGTCAGCGACCCGCTTTACGGGTGGGCGGGCCACTACATGAGCCTCTGTTCGTTCGACTTCTACGAGACGGATGAGAGCCGGGGCCACATCCTGGGATCACTGATCTTCCCGTCCATGATCGGACACCCGGTGAACTGGAGTTACCCCGGCCGGCCTACGTGGGGCCAGGCGGCAAAGGACTCCGACCGCGAGTTTTTCAACCACAGCATGAAGATCGGTGTCCTCCTGCATGACCTGCCGGTGGAGGACAACCGGGTCGACCTTGACCCGAACGTCAAGGACGCCTGGGGTCTGCCGGTTGCCCGTATTACCCATACGCCCCACTCCAATGACTTTGCGCAGGAACGCTGGCAGGTCGCCAAGAATGGAGAAATCCTGGAGGCTGCAGGGGCGAAGAAGGTCATCCCGGTCAACATGGAGCGGATCACCGGCAACACCTCGCACGAACTGGGCACCGCCCGCATGGGCAATGATCCTGCGACGTCCGTCGTGGACCGCTGGTGCCGCTCGCACGAAGTACCAAACCTTTACGTCTTCGACGCGAGCTTCTTCCCGACAGCGACCGGTATCAATCCGGCCCTGACGATCATGGCGAATGCCTGGCGGTGCTCCGACCGCATTCTTCAGGTGGACCGCCATGGCTGGTCCGAAAACTGACTCGCACTTAACACAGGACACGAAAGGACAGATGTCATATGGGACAGGCGGAATGGGCTACGGTGCCCATCTCAACACGGGACGTTGACGGCCCGGTCTTCTTCACCGAGCACGAGTGGAACACCATCGAAGCGGCGTCGGCCCGGATTATCCCCACCGACCACCACCCGGGTGCACGTGAGGCCAAGGTGGTCCGCTTCATTGACCGGATGCTTGCGGGAACGCAGTTCATCTTCCCGGCAGCGGACGGCAACGGGTTCCTCCGGATGGGGGGCCGCGACGAGGCCGCATGGCAGGAGCGCATCAAGCAGCGCCGGGAGTTTTACCGTGAGGGTGTCCTGGAGCTGGACCGGCTGGCGAAAGAGCGTGCTGACGTCGAGTTCCTCGGACTTACGGAAGAGGACCAGGACGCGGTGCTCGAGACACTGTCGGGCGCGGCGAAGCCACACGCTTTCTCGCTGGAGCACTCCGAGGTGGGTCTTGGCGGCGCGCCGGCAGGAAACCAGCCGGTCAATGAGGACTTCCTGGAGTTTTTCCCGCTGCTGGTGCTCAACACCCGCCAGGGGTTTTACGGCGACCCGGTGTATGGAGGGAACGAGAACCGCGTCGGTTGGGGTGTCATCGGCTTCGACGGACCTCCGTCGCTGGCCTCAACAATGGACGGCAGCTACACCACCCGCAAGTACATGGTGGAGGGGGCCGAGTGGCCGTACGACCAGCATCCCGAAGTCCTGCGGTACCGGCGTCCGTGACAGCTGGCGCGCCGACCGGCGGCGCGTTCCGGGGCTCCTCAAGGGTGGCCGGGGATAATGGAGTGGTGTCCACGACTCCCGCGCCTTCAGAAGCCCGAAACACCAACGGGCGCGGGGAGCGGCTGGCCTCCAGGTCAAAGGCTCCCCGGATGTCCGACGTTGCCCGGCTCGCCGGGGTGTCTCAGCAGACGGTGTCACGGGTAGTCAGGGGAGCCACCAATGTGGATCCAGACATCCGACAACGCGTGGAGCACGCAATAGCGCAACTCCGGTACCGGCGAAATCCCGCAGCCGCGGCGCTCGCCAGCAACCGGACCATGACGATCGGTGTTGTCAGCTTCGAACTGTCGGTCCTGGGCCCAACGGTGGCCCTGTACGGTATTTCGGAGGAAGCCCGGCAACATGGCTACGCTACGCGTCTGGTCACGTTGGCCAGTCTCGAACGGCGGGATATCCGGGCAGCCTTCGAATCCATCAATTCGGACACGGTCGACGGCGTAATCGTGCTCGCGCCCCTGTTGGATGCGATCACGGTGCTTGAGGACCTCGACATCGGTGTCCCCGTGGTCACCTTCCAGCAGGGATCGCACCCGAGCCCCACAAGCGTTTCCGTTGACGAAGTGCGGGGTGCCCGGATGGTGGTGCGCCACTTGCTGGACCTCGGGCACGAAACGGTGTGGCATGTTCAAGGCCCTCCGGGTTGGATGGCAACATCAGCCCGGGTCCAGGGATGGGCGGCGGAACTGGGCGCGGCTGGACGCGTCGTTCCGACGCCGCTCGCAACGACCGATTGGTCGGCCGCTGAGGGATACCGCGTGGGACGTGAACTCGCCGCGAGGAAGGATGTCACGGCGGTCTTTGCCGCCAACGACCCCTTCGCGCTCGGCGTGATTAAGGCCATGGACGACGCCGGGCGCAACGTGCCGGGCGATGTCAGCGTCGTGGGATTCGACGACGTCAAGGAAGCACCCTTCTTCCGGCCGGCACTGACCACGGTGAAGCTGGACTTCGAAGCCATCGGTCACATCGCTGTAGGCCGCGTCCTCGCCATGATCAAAGAGGAGGCGGAGGGGGACATCCCCCTGCTGGAACCGCTCCTCATGCTCCGCGACACCACCGCGTCGCCGCGTAGCCGGCGCTGATACCAACAGCGTCTGCCTGCACCCGAACCGGGGGCTGAACTCCCAGCTCTGGGACCCCAAGGGCTCCTGGCCTATTTCTGAAAATCATTGACCTTCGGGTCTTGCAATTCCCTACCTCACCGCAATACGCTGAGTTAGCGCTAACTCAGTAACTCAAAGAAGAGAAAAGAGAGAAAAACAATGGTCGATCCATTTGTCGTCGTTGCGGTTTCGCCGCGGACAATCAATGTGAAGAATCCTGGTGACGGCGTTGCGAACGTCAAGCGCATCAACGAATTCATCGATACAGCAGTCATGGTCGGGGCCTGGGAGGGCTCTCCGGTCAAGCTGGTTGTCCTGCCGGAGATGGCTATCCAGGGCATGATCGCCAACACCCCGGGTAACCGGGAAAAGGAGCGCCACTTTGCTGTGACAATCCCCGGGCCGGAGACGGACGAGTTGGCCAAGAAGGCCGTGGAACTCAACACCTACATCGCTGCCGAGCTGTACATGGTCAAGGATGATGATTTCCCGGACCGCCACTTCAATGTCGCCTTTATCATCGATCCGCAGGGCGACATTATCTACAAGCGTTACAAGGCCACCAGTGATGCCTATGAGGGCGGCATGCTTGGCAACATGAACCCGCACGACGTGTGGGACGAGTGGATTGAAAAGAAGGGCAATGGCAATGCAATGGATGCCATTTTCCCTGTGGCGAAGACGGAGATCGGCAACATCGGGTACGCCATCTGCCACGAGGGTGTCTACCCTGAGGTGCCGCGTGGGCTCGCGATGAACGGCGCCGAAATTATTATCCGGGGCACCCTGATCGAGCCGGCCGTGCAGAACGGCATGTGGGAACTGCAGAACCGGGCACACGCCATGTTCAATTCGGCGTACGTCGTCGCCCCGAACCTGGGGCCCGAGGTCCGTGACGACGGGAGCATGCAGGACCTGTTTGGCGGCCAGTCCATGATCGTCGGTCCGCGGGGCCAGATCCTGACCAAGCAGCAGGGCTGGACGTCGGGTGACTCGTTCGTCTGCACCACGATCGACATCGAGGCGCTCCGCCGGGCCCGAGTCTCCAACGGCCTGTACAACCAGTACAAGGACCTGCGCACCGAGCAGTACCGGGTTATTTACGACACCCCCATCTACCCGAAGAACCAGTACCTCGACGCCCCTCCCGGTGAGGACTGGCTGGCCCGGGAAGACTCAACCCGAGCCGCCAACATCGAGAAACTCATCGAGCGCGGGGTACTCACGCCGCCCTCGGGTTACAAGGCCTAAATTGGGGGATTGGCCGGGGTGCTCTTAGCGCACCCCGGCCAATTCATGTCCTGATTTGGTGAAGACGCTTTTGCTTATGACGCACCTGAATACGCCCTCCGAGAACCGGCCCAACTTCTCTCCCAAAGGCACCGTTCCAGCCCAGCCTCCAGACGTAAACTGACCTTCGCACCACACCTTGTGGACACTGTGTCAGGAGCCGCCCATGCTCTGGAAGCTGCTTGTTGAATACCTGCGCCCGCACCGGAAGCTGCTGGCCGCCGTCGTGGTTTTCCAACTGGCGCAGTCCATCGCGTCCCTCTACCTGCCCACCCTGAACGCGGACATCATCGACGAGGGTGTGGCTAAGGGGAACGTCGGCTACATCCTCAGCCTGGGCGGGGTGATGCTGGGGATCACGCTGCTGCAGATCGTGTGCGCGGTGATCGCGGTGTACTTCGCGGCGAAGGCGGCGATGGGCGTGGGCCGGGACCTCCGGGACGCCATCTTCACAAGGGTGGGCGACTTCTCCGAGCAGGAGGTCACCAAGTTCGGCGCCCCCAGCCTCATCACCAGGTCCACCAACGACGTCCAGCAGGTCCAGCAGCTGGTGCTCATGTCCGCCACCATGCTGGTCACCGCGCCCATGCTCAGCATCGGCGGGGTGATCATGGCCGTGCGGCAGGACGCCCAGCTGTCCTGGCTGATCGCCGTCGCCGTCCCGGTGCTGCTGATCGCCGTCGGCCTGATTACCGTCCGGATGGTGCCGCTGTTCCGCAAGATGCAGAAGCGGATCGACACCGTGAACCGGGTCCTCCGCGAACAGCTCACCGGCATCCGCGTGGTGCGCGCCTTCGTCCGTGAGGACATCGAGACCGAGCGCTTCGCCCGCGCGAACGAGGACGTCACGGACACCGCACTGCGCGCCGGCCGGCTCATGGCTCTCGCGTTCCCCATGGTGATGCTCGTCCTGAACGTCTCGTCCGTGGCCGTGATCTGGTTCGGCTCGTTCCGCATCCAGGACGGCTCCATGCAGGTGGGCACGCTCATCGCGTTCCTGAGCTACCTGCTGCAGATCCTGATGTCCGTCATGATGGCCACGTTCATGGCCGTGATGATCCCGCGCGCCGCGGTGTCCGGCGACAGGATCGGGGAGGTGCTGCGGACCGAGTCGAGCGTCCGGCCGCCGCTGCATCCGGTGAGTACGACAGCGGCGCAGGACGGCCGCCGCGGCGAGCTGGAAATGCGCGACGTCGGATTCGCCTACCCGGGTGCCGACCAGCCGGTCCTCACCGGGATCAGCTTCACCGCCAGGGCAGGGCAGACGACGGCGATCATCGGCAGCACCGGCGCCGGCAAAACCACCCTGGTGAACCTCATGCCCCGGCTCTTCGACGCCACGGAAGGCTCGGTCCGGATGAACGGCGTTGACGTCCGCGAGCTGCACCCGGACCTGCTGTGGGGCCACATCGGCCTGGTCCCGCAGCGGCCCTACCTGTTCAGCGGCACCGTCCGCAGCAACCTGCTCTACGGCAAGCCGGACGCCACCGAGGACGAGCTCTGGTCCGCGCTGGAGATCGCGCAGGCCCGCGACTTCGTGGAACGGATGGAGGAGGGGCTGGACGCACCCATCAGCCAGGGCGGCACCAACGTCTCCGGCGGGCAGCGGCAGCGGCTGGCCATCGCCCGGGCCCTGGTGAAACGGCCCGAGCTCTACATCTTCGACGACTCGTTCTCCTCGCTGGACACCGGCACCGACGCCCGGCTCCGGCAGGCCCTCAAGCGCAGCACCGCCGGCGCCACGCTGGTGATCATCGCCCAGCGCGTCTCCAGCATCGTGGATGCGGACCAGATCTTAGTGCTCGACGACGGCAGGATCGTGGGGCGCGGAACGCACCGCGAGCTGCTGGAGACGTCCGAAACGTACCGCGAGATCGTCTCCTCCCAGCTGGCAGCGGAGGAGACGGTATGAGCGCGCCGCACCGCCCGCCGTCGTCCGCCTCTTCAGGAGCCACCGCTGGAACCGCACCCGGGGGCAAAACGGCAAGCGCCGACGTCGTCCGCATCCCCCGTCCGGCAGGCGGGCCGGGACGCGGCGGGCCGTTCGCGGGGATGAACGTCCCGGCGGAGAAGGCGATGAACTTCTGGCCGTCGGCCAGGCGGCTAATGGGGACGCTGCGGCCGGAGCGGGCGTGGCTGCTGCTGGTGTTCGTGACGGCGGTGGCAGGGGTGGCGCTGTCAGTGATCGGGCCGCGGCTGCTGGGGGAGGGCACCAACCTGATCTTCGCCGGCGTGGTGTCCCGGGAGCTGCAGGCCGGGGTGAGCAAGGAGCAGGTGATTGCGCAGCTGCGGGCGTCCGGGGAGGGGCAGCGCGCGGACATGCTCAGTGCCATGGACCTGGTGCCGGGGCAGGGCATCGACTTCGCGGCGCTGGGCAGTGTGCTGACGTGGGCGCTGGTGCTGTATGTGCTGTCGTCGGCGTTTATGTGGGTGCAGGCGTATGTGCTGAACGGGGTGGTGCAGCGGACGGTGTTCGGCCTGCGGGAGCGGATCGAGGCGAAGATTAACCGGCTGCCGCTGCGGTATTTCGACTCGATCCAGCGCGGCGAGCTGCTCAGCCGTGTCACCAACGACGTGGACAACATCTCCCAGAGCCTGCAGCAGACCATCAGCCAGGCGGTCACGTCGGTGCTGACCGTGGTGGGCGTACTGGTGATGATGGTGATCCTTTCGCCCACGCTGGCGCTGATCGCGCTGGTGATCATTCCGCTGACGCTGGGGCTGACGGCGCTGATCGCCAAGCGCTCGCAGAAGCTGTTTGTGGCGCAGTGGAAGCACACGGGGGAGCTGAACGGGCAGATTGAGGAGACGTACACCGGGCATGCTCTGGTGAAGGTGTTCGGCCGGCAGCAGGAGGTGGGGGAGCGGTTCCGGCAGAAGAACGCGGAGCTGTATGAGGCCAGTTTTGGGGCCCAGTTCATTTCCGGGCTGATCATGCCGGCCATGACGTTCATCGGGAACCTGGTGTACGTGGGGATCGCCGTGGTGGGCGGGCTGCAGGTGGCGTCCGGGGCGATGCAGCTGGGCGATGTGCAGGCGTTTATCCAGTATTCGAGGCAGTTCACCATGCCGCTGGCGCAGCTGGGGTCCATGGCGAATGTGCTGCAGTCGGGGGTGGCATCTGCCGAGCGGGTGTTTTCCTTGTTGGATGAGGAGGAGGAGTCTGTTGAGCCTGCCCCTTCTATTGGACCGGTGTTTGGGCGGGGGCGGCTGGTGTTCTCGGATGTGTCGTTCTCCTATTCGCCTGAGCAGCCGCTGATCTCTTCTTTGTCTTTGGTGGCGGAGCCGGGGCAGACGGTGGCGATTGTGGGACCCACCGGGGCGGGCAAGACCACCTTGGTGAACCTGATGATGCGGTTCTACGAGATTGATGCGGGGCGGATAACGCTCGACGGCGTGGACGTCACCTCGGTGCCGCGGCGCGAGCTGCGCTCGCGGATGGGGATGGTGCTGCAGGATACGTGGCTGTTCGCCGGGACCATCCGGGACAACATTGCGTACGGGCGGCCTGGGGCTACCGAGAATGAAATTTTGGAGGCTGCGCGGGCGACGTACGTGGACCGGTTCGTGCGGTCACTGCCGGACGGGTACGACACTCTGTTGGAGGACGAAGGCTCCAACGTCTCCGCGGGGGAGAAGCAGCTGCTGACCATTGCGCGGGCTTTCCTGGCCCGGCCTTCGGTGCTGATCCTGGACGAAGCGACATCGTCCGTGGACACCCGGACCGAGGTGCTGGTGCAGAAGGCGATGAGTGCCCTGCGGTCGGACCGGACGTCTTTCGTGATCGCGCACCGCCTGTCCACGATCCGCGACGCCGACCTCATCCTGGTGATGGAGGCCGGCCAGATCGTGGAGCAGGGGACGCACGCTTCACTGCTGGCTGCGGGCGGGGCTTACGCCAGGCTCTATGAGGCACAGTTCGCGGCTCCTGTGGCGGAGGTTTAACTGGCGTACTACGTTAGCTAGCAGTCGCAGTCACTCGGACTCATGTGTCATCTCTCATCGACTGCGGTTAGCGTCAGCCCTCTAGCAGAGAGCCAAACGAAGTTCGGAATTACGACTAAAGTAGGGCTGCTGGAAATGATTGACTCTGCCATTCCCTCTGCCGGGCGTCCCTTCCCGAGTCACTCTCCGTACTCGACGGCGTAAGTTCCTGATTTCCACCCCGCCCAATGCAGCCACCGGTGTTGCAAGTATTCAGAGCGTTCTGAGGTTAAAAGCTCGTGCCTGAATGGGCTTAGCTCGGGATTTTTGATGCGGGACGTCAGGATGTCGATCATGCCGGGGCCAGTCGTGAATGTGGGGGGAACTGCTCGAAGGGAAATTTGGCCGTTGGAATGCTGCTTTACAGTTGGAAACTGCGAGAAATTGCGATCTGGAGCTAGACGATCGTAGGACAAGATGTGAATATTTCTACTCGTTTCCAACTGCCCAACCATACTCGCTCGGTGACCCGGCGGGCCCTGCTCGAATTCGCTGCTTCTACCGTAGATCAGGACATACTGGGGCCGTATATCTCGAATCCTGAAGTCCCAGATAGCGTCTAGTACCTGTTCTCGGAAAAGGTTCTGGTTCGTTGGTTTCGCCCACCACGACTGCCACTGTGTGAGTTGACTTAGTGCCTGATTGAAATCTGCGCTGAAAGTGTCGATTGACGAAGGATTGAAATGAAGTTTGTTGGGCTTCTCAATCTCTACGAATGTAGGAAAAACAGCTTTAGAATGCGCGGTGATCCACATGAAGTCAGGAACACGATTGATTCCAATGCCTTGAAGTGCTGGCTGAGTGAAAAGCCCTTCACCCTGGACGCCCTTATAGTCGGCACCGCCAATGGCTGGCACAAGGCAAGGGTTCCATTCCAAAAAGCTCTGTACATCATCTTCTTCTGGAGATAATGCTAATAAATCTTTCCACGCCCCCAGTAACCAGGCTTCGTATTCCTCCCACTCAGTGGGGGCCGGACGGCTAGGATCGAGATCAGAACGTCCAGCCACGGGATCATTCGAAGGAAGCAACGACATTTTTACATACTAAGACTTTTGGCTGGCAGCCAGCAGGAAGCTTACGGTTTTTCCCTTTACGGCTTGTCGGGTGCTAAAAGACCGCGTTCTTCGTCTTTGTGACAGGGCAGCGTGGGCAGAACGTATGCTGTCTAGTTCCAATGGTGTCATGAGACCACTCCCGACTAGCAAAATGTGGTCGACCAGCGAAACGGCTTCCATTAGTTGGTTGTCCTGTAAGAGTTTGGCCACACGATGGCGAACTCCACGGAGGGCATCGGCGCAAGTTTCGATAAGATCGCGGGAGGGCATGGCCCACACGTCTGCTTCGCGCGGTTCAATTTTCAGGATGCCGCCGCCGTATGAGCGCCCGACCATCTCGGCACTCAGCAGCGTGGCTGAGTTCAAACTTGCTAACGGCAACAACTCTTTGCCTAAGTCCTTTGCCTCGGGCCTGAGGTAGACGCCGTGCACGGAATTTAAATGATGAGCTTGAGCTGTGTTGGTAGTCAGTCGAGCGGTATCAGCATTCATGCATGTCAGCAATAAATCTGCGGGGGCGAGCAGGGGAACTCGGTACCAAGGACTCCGGATCCGACATTTGTAAGCACCATCGACGCCTGCAATGTGGCCCGCTTCAATATAAGCAGCCGATGCAGGGGAGGGAACTTCTCGGGGACGAAAAAGATACGTCGCTTTCCCTTCAGAACCAAGCCGCGAGAGCATCTCAGAAGACAAGGATAGTTGCCGAAGGTGGGCGCTTCCTGGTGGCGACAGCCGCAGAAGGTCGGCGTCTGGAATGTTCAGTTCCTCGACGCGCGCGGGGGTAAGAGCAAAGTATTTGTTGTTACCTGTGACCATGCCCAGCGTGGTGTCGCCCCACTGCTCCAAAAGGGAAAAGTGACCAGCAACCCGAAGGCTAGCAAGGCACTCAAGTGCCTCTCCACCGACTAAGCTCGCGGTCCATTTCGCTGAGGGATCGGACGGGACCCAACGCTTACCTGTCGTGTCCGTGTGAAGATCCTCAGCGTTGCGCGCGTGTCGAATGATGGCGGCATCTGTCGGTCCTTCATTGAAGCCCTCAGCCATCAGCAGAACAACGTCTGCCTCGACCTCGGGGAACACCTGCTCATCAAACAGCACCAACTGAACACTGCGGAATCTGTCGAAAAGGAACCGCCGAATTGGAGCTGCATAGTTGACGCTGAGTAGCTCAGCTGGAAGCACTAGTCCTAACCTACCGCCATCCTTCAAGAACAAAGCAGAATGAACCGTGAACGCGGCCCAACTCGATGCAAGCCCGGACAGAGCGACGCCGGCCTTCAACGCAGCCTCGCGTGATCGGGTCCGGGACGCCCCGCTGAACTCTTGAAAGCGGATGAAAGGCGGATTGCCGATAACAGCGGAGTAGCTGGGAATGGGATCAACCAGGAAGAAATCGCTTACCGTGATTTGCGGGACGCCACCAGCCTCTATCACACGCGACTCAGCACGTTCCGCACTGGGTGCGTGTATTTCGACCCCATCAACGATGGGCGCCTTGGTAGAGTCACCCGCTAGGCTTTGTAGCCGCCTAACGGCGTCGACTAAGAACACTGCGTCGCCAGCCGAGGGCTCCAATACACGGTCGCATGGAGTCCTAACAGCCCAATCGGTGACAAAACTCGAGATTGCAGCTGGTGTAAAGAAGGCGCCCCGGGCCTTCCTCAGCTCCGCCGTATCTACATCGGACATGGGAACTGGATCAGGCATGACCCTATTCTGCCTTGACCGTACGACAACGAAGGAACTGGCACGTGGTTCGGCTGTGGAGATGGGCAGGTCTTGGAGGCGGGACCTCCTAGGGAAGTGAACTTAGAAAGGCCGCTGCTTCTCCCTTGTTGTTGTCCACCCATACTCGCGCCATCGTATCGAGAACGTGCGTTCTGACTCCCAGCCGGGCACACATTCCGTTGACCCAATCATGGTCATCTGATCCCTCCAAGGCATCCAAGGCTCTGTTCACCAGTGGCAATGGCTGATTTAGTGCCGCCGCCAACACAGGAGCATCCAGCACCAATTCTCTGAACAGGGCATCCGGCGCCTTATCTGTGGGTAGGAAGAGCGACGGCCACTTAATTTCAGATTCCGGCCCCCGACCGTCGAAACCTGCGCGCTGGTCACCGTCGAAGACCAATGCCATTGACAGCCTCATTCCGCGGTACCTAGGAAGGTGCTGGGCCAGCTTCCGCAAATAGCCATCTCCGTCTTTCCAGATCACTGACGTAGATGCTGTAAGCCAACCTCCTTCCGTATCTAATATGGCCCGCACTAGTGCTGCTGCCGATTCGTCCTCACAGAAGAGTAGGGAGCTGACGGGGCGGGCGGGAAGGAGGTCAGACGCAACGGATACTCCGTGCTCCCTGGAAGAGTAAGCCTCCACACCATCTTCACCCCGCCTGAGAAGGACGAATGCATCATTTTGGCAAGCCGCCTCAACTATGGCCTCGGAGTGGGTTGCGATGAGAAGATTCCAGTGGTTTGCCCGGGCAACTTCGAGCAGCCTGACGAGAAGGCGCTCAGCTGTGATGGGAGGCAGGAATGCGTCCGGCTCATCTAGCAGGAAGTAAACATCTGCAGCATCCCTATACTGCGCGAAGATCCAGAAAAGCAGGTGTACTGAGTACTCGCCTAGGCCCATGTCGAGAGACGAGTATTCGATGCCCTTATGTTTCACGCGAAAATGAGGGACCAGGACCTGATCTTCTGGCCAACTGAAGCTCGAAAGGTAATCTTGAGTGGGTTCAAAATCGAGAGAATACCACTCAACATAGTCGTAATCGCGCCCGACAATTCGATTCAGGTGCTCAAGCGTGGTCGAATCAAGAGTCAAAGGACCTGTCTCATCCGCCATTTCCGCGATGTCATCCCTCGCTCGAAGATTCACCCGTGCATGCTCGCAAAGCTCATGTAGGCGAATAAGGATTGCCTTGTCACCAAGGGAGTCATTGAGTGAACGAAGAGTCCTTGTTTTTCCCGCCCCATTAAGGCCAGCGAAAACAGTACAGGGGCCGGGAAGAGTGAGTGTGACGCCGGATGCATCGATGGCAACCTGGACGGGATCCTGTCCTGTTCTTTCTTTAATCAGTTTCGCCCATGCTTGTCGTTCTGCAACCAATCTCATTGGACAGCGCCTTCACGGGTCATGCTCAATACGGAACGCCAGTTTGAGCTCCCTATGAACTTGAACGTTAAGTCTTGAACTTCATCACGTCGACTCCGGAGAATCTCCCGGATGAGAACATGGGACTCATTTAGGCTCGGGGTGTGGAATCGCGCCGCCGAATACAAGTGAAGGACAACATCGCGGGCCAGCACTGAGCTTACGTCCGTGACGCGATAGGAAGCACGGTCGTCATAGAGGGCAACGGCTCCGTATATGGGGTCCGACGAGTCTGAAACGTCTCCCGTTTTGATCGTCTTGCGCTCCAGTTCGAATCTGGACAAAAGATTTTCAGGCAAGGGATGTCCCGTTAACTGAGGACTCCAGAATGAGTAGACAAGCCAGGTGAAGAGCGTGGCCTTATTGAAACGTATGCGGCCGTCGCTGGCTTTTACCTGCTTAAGGAGTTCAAAGCCAGCTGCTTTGACACCAGCAATAGTTTCCGGGGTGAAGACCTCTGAGCGGTAGAACTCCTCGACGACTCCGTTGTTAATATGCTGGCCCAAATCACGTCTTTCGACGGCAACACACGTGCGGGCGATAATGTCGTCATAGGCTAGGCGGCCATTAGAAAATCCTATCGCTTCGTGCCGCAGGAGGCCCTCATCGGCAAAAAGCACGACGAGGTCCTTCACCTGGTCGCGAGCTCGGCCATGCAGGGCATTTCGTTTCTCGGGCGGGGTGAGGTTGTAGGACTGGTTGAGCCGAAAAAATAGTTCATTGGGTTCTTGAGGTTCAAATTCTTTCAAGGTGACAATTGGTAGTGCAAAGCGCCTAAGTGCGCGACGATCTTGGTCTGGCAACTGCGAAAACTTTTTACCGTGTAGGTGCTGTATTGCCGCATCGTGGGGATCAATCGTACCGTCTATCGAAAACTTATCGGTAAAAAAATCGCGCACCGCGGCTAGTCTCTGCTGTCCATCGAGGACAACCTCCGTTCCGTCATCTTTTCGCACGATATGTATTGCGGGGACATACCATTTGCGAAGGATGGAATCTATGAGTCGTTGGCGACGGCGGTTATCCCAAATTTCTCCGCGCTGGAAGTCGGGTTGCAAATCCAATTCCCCATCGATGATGCGACGAACGATTGACTCCAGCTCCAACTCTGAGCGGTCTAGCTGCATGTGTCCTCTTTGGGCTCGCGAGTTTTGCTCTGAAGCAACTCGAAGGCGGATATGAATCTTGAGTCATAATGCCACAGGATTGACGTAGTGCTAGGTGGCTTCTGTAAGAGGGGTCGCCTAAGTCAATTAGTCCCCAGCCTGCATGTGGAACCGGAATTCGTCCACGCCCGGCTGCTCGCCACGGAGTCGACCGGCCACGAGGAGTCAAACATCGGGGATCTTGTTAACCGAGTCCAGCAGTCGGTAACCGATTGGGAAGTCGGGCACGGCCACAAAAGCGCTAAGACCGCCCATGCATTCTCCAGTTGTCGGGGATCTACGACGTACTGCTGACCTTCGCCCCACGCGGATGCCCCTGGGCACCTTCGAAACACGGGCCAATGAACTTCGGATCAACCGCACTCGCTGTAAACTCCGGACAATCCGGCACTCACCGTGAGCGTTCCATTAAACTTTGCCTTCAACCAC
>NZ_JARHXQ010000157.1:0-5385 GCF_029222765.1 Arthrobacter sp. Cr_A7
CGGTACCGCAGCCGACGACGTCCGCACCGCATCCATCAGACCCCCAGACCCAGGGAGAACCATGCCCACTGCACAGGAGCAGACGACCGCCCGGATACCGCAGCGGGTGATCTGGCTGGCCCTCGCGGGGGCGGTGGGCGGATTCCTCTTCGGCTTCGATTCGTCCGTGGTGAACGGTGCTGTGGACGCCATGAAGGATGAATTCGCGCTGTCCGAGGCTGTCACAGGCTTCGCCGTCGCCATCGCCCTGCTGGGCTGCGCCGCCGGCGCCTACCTCGCCGGCAAGGTGGCCGACCGCTACGGGCGCATCCCCGCCATGAAGCTCGGCGCGCTGCTTTTCCTGGTCAGCGCCCTGGGGACCGGGTTCGCCTTCAGCGTCTGGGACCTGATCTTCTGGCGCCTGGTGGGCGGGCTGGGCATCGGCCTGGCCTCCGTGATCGCTCCGGCCTACATCTCCGAGATTTCGCCGCGCAAGGTCCGCGGCCGCCTCGCATCGCTGCAGCAGCTGGCCATCACCACCGGTATCTTCGCCGCGCTCCTGTCCGACGCCCTGTTCGCTACCAGCGCCGGCGGTGCCGGCCAGGCGTTCTGGCTGGGCATCGAGGCCTGGCGCTGGATGTTCCTGGCCGCCGCCCTGCCAGCCCTGGTCTATGGCTGGGTGGCGTTCACGCTCCCCGAATCGCCGCGCTTCCTGGTGTTCCTGGGCAAGGAGGACGAAGCGCGCAAGGTCTTTGACTCGATTGCTCCCGCTGAGGACACGGACCGGCACATCCGCGAAATCCGGGAGGCCATCGAAGAGGACAAGCTCGCCGGCCAGAAGGGCTCGTTGCGCGGCAGGACGTTCGGCCTGCAGGCAGTGGTCTGGGTGGGCATCATCCTCTCCGTGCTGCAGCAGTTCGTGGGCATCAACGTGATCTTCTACTACTCCACCACCCTGTGGAAGGCCGTTGGCTTCCAGGAGCAGGACTCGCTCACCATCTCGGTGGCCACGTCCGTCACCAACATCCTGGTCACCCTTGTCGCCATCGCCCTCGTGGACCGGATCGGGCGCCGGCCCATCCTGCTGGCAGGTTCCGTGGGCATGGCTGTGTCGCTGGGTGCCATGGCCCTGGCTTTCGCATCGGCCACTGGCAGCGGTGCCGATATCTCTTTGCCGGGCCCGTGGGGGCCTGTCGCCCTGGTGGCCGCGAACGTGTTCGTGGTCAGCTTCGGCGCCTCCTGGGGACCGCTGGTCTGGGTCCTCCTGGGCGAGATCTTCCCGTCCCGGATCCGTGCCCGCGCCCTGGGCCTGGCGGCGGCTGCGCAGTGGGTGGCGAACTTTGCGATTACGCTGAGCTTCCCGGTGATGGCCGCCGGTTCGCTGCCCCTGACCTATGCCATGTACGCCCTGTTCGCCGCGGCGTCCTTCTTCTTCGTGATGTTCAAGGTGCCGGAGACCAACGGCATGTCCCTGGAACAGGCCGAGACGCTGTTCGTAGCCAAGGGTTCCGCCAAGGCCTAGCGACGTCGGAGAGCGTCAGGCGAAGTAGACGCCGATCCGGTTGCCGTCGATCTCCTCGATCCGGATGTCGATGTCGTAAACGTCACGGAGCATGGCCTGCTGCATAATCTGCCGCGGGCTGCCCTGGTGGACCAGCCGGCCGTCCTTCATGGCCAGGATGGTGTCCGAGTAGCAGGACGCGAAGTTGATGTCGTGGACCACCAGGACGATGGTCTTGCCCAGGTCGTCGGCCAGCCGGCGCAGGAGCCGCATCATTTCCACCGAGTGCTTCATGTCCAGGTTGTTCAGCGGTTCGTCCAGGAGCAAGTACTGGGTGTCCTGGGCCAGCACCATGGCGATGAAGGCCCGTTGCCGCTGCCCGCCTGAGAGCTCGTCCACGAACTTGTCCGCCATGGGTGTCAGGTCCAGGTGGGCGATGGCCTCCTCCACCTTGGCCAGGTCCTCAACGGTGGGCCGGCCGCCGGAGTGCGGAAACCGGCCAAAGGCCACCAGGTCGCGCACCGTGAGGCGCATGGTGAGGTGGTTTTCCTGCCGCAGGATGGCCATGGTCCGGGCCAGCTCGCGGCTGTCCGTGGAGGCGATGTCCAGCCCAGCCACGGACACGGCGCCCTCCTCCAGCGGCTGCAGCCGGCTGATCAGCGAGAGGAGCGTGGATTTCCCGGCGCCGTTGGGTCCGATGATCGACGTGATGCCGCCTTGCGGAATGGTGCAGCTGACGTCCTCGAGGACCGCCTGGCCGCCGTAGCTCTTGGAGACGTTGCGGACCGCGATGGTCATTTCAGGGAGCCTTTCAGCAGGAGGTAGAGAAACAGGATGCCGCCGGTGAACTCGATGACCACGCTCAGGGCGGTGCCGAAGCCGAACACCTTCTCCAGGACCAGTTGCCCGCCTACCAGGGCAATGGCGCCGATGAGCACAACGATGGGCAGCAGCCAGGTGTGGCTGAACCCGCGGCACAGCTGGTAGCCCAGGCTCACCACCAGGAGGCCGAAGAAGGTCACCGGCCCCACCAGCGCGGTGGACACG
This sequence comes from Arthrobacter sp. Cr_A7, assembly GCF_029222765.1. Lineage (NCBI taxonomy): Bacteria > Bacillati > Actinomycetota > Actinomycetes > Micrococcales > Micrococcaceae > Arthrobacter > Arthrobacter sp. Cr_A7. The sequence goes on from NZ_JARHXQ010000157.1 coordinate 2,528, forward strand.
GCCACCAGCAGCGAACAGCCCAGCAGGACCAGCATGACCGTCCGGCGGTGGTCCACGCCCACGTTGATGGCCACCTCCCGGCCGAGCGTCAGGACGTCCAGCGTGTGCCGTCCGCGCCATACTGCTGCGCAGACGGCGGCGATGATCCCCGCGGAGACGCCCAGCAGCGCCGGGTCCACGTTGTTGAAGGATGCGAAAAACAGGTCCTGGAGGATGATGAATTCGCTGGGCTCCATGAGCCGCTGCAGCAGCGAGGAAAAGCCGCGGAACAGGCTGCCCAGGATGACGCCCACCAGCAGGAGCAGGTGCAGGGAACGTGTTGCTCCGGTGAACATCCAGCGGTACAGCAGCGCGCTGAACACCACCATCAGGACCACTTCGACGCCGAACTGAAGGGTGGGCGGGGCTGCCACCACGGACGCGGCCCCGAGGGTGAAGGCCAGCACCGTCTGGATCAGGATGTACAGGGAATCGAAGCCCATGATGGACGGCGTGAGGATCCGGTTGGCGGTGACCGTCTGGAACAGCAGCGTGGACACGCCCACAGCCACTGCCACCAGCAGCATGGCGGCCACCTTGATGGCCCGGCGCGGGAGGATGTAGCCCACGTTGCCTTTGAGTTCAAAAAAGAGGAAGAAGCAGACGACGACGGCGGTCAGTGCCAGCAGGATCCCCAGGACCAGGCGCGGCGAGGCGTTCCTGATGCGGCTTCGGAGCGTGGACTTGGGGACAAAGCTGTGAGCCGTACGGGGTTTGGTGGCGAGCGCTTCAGGCATTGCGCTTCCTCAGGATCAGGACGAGGAAGAGGATGGCGCCCAGCACGGACATGACCATTCCCACGGGGACCTCGTAGGGGTAGCGGATGGTGCGGCCGATGATGTCGCAGACCAGCACGAAGGCGGCGCCAAACAGGGCGGTCCAGGGAACCGCGCGGCGGAGGTTGTCGCCGAAGATGAGCGACACGATGTTGGGCACCACCAGGCCGAGGAACGGCACGGCGCCCACCGTGGTGACCACGACGGCGGAGATCAGCGAGACGATGACGAGTCCCAGGCGCATGGTGCGGGCATAGTTCAGGCCCAGGTTGGTGGTGAAGTCCTGGCCCATGCCGGCCACGGTGAACCGGTCGGCGGCCAGCAGCCCCACGAGCATCAGGACGGCGACGATCCAGAGCAGCTCGTACCGCCCGCGGAGGACGCCCGAGAAATCTCCGATCATCCAGTTGCTTAGGGTCTGCAGCAGGTCGTAGCGGTAGGCGAAGAATGTGGTGACGGCGGCGATGACCCCGCCCAGCATGATGCCCACCAGCGGGATAAGCAGGGTGTTGCGGGCCGGCAGCCGGCGCAGGATGGCCAGGAACAGCGCCGTGCCCAGCATGGCGAAGGCGCTGGCAACCAGCATTTTGGCCAGCACGGGAGCGGAAGGCGCAAAAACTGTTACCACCAGGATCCCGAGGGTGGCGGACTCGACCGTTCCCACCGTGGACGGCTCCACGAAGCGGTTGCGGGCCATGAGCTGCATGATCAGCCCGGCAACGGCAACGGCCATCCCGGCCAGGAGCACGGCGAGGGTCCGGGGCACCCGGGAAACCCAGAAGATCTCCACCGTGGCCGGGTTCGCGGCCAGCAGTGCCGGAAGTGACACGTCGCTGACGCCTACGAACATGCTGGCGGCGGCGAGGAAAAGAACGGCAACTGCGGCCGCAGCCAGGCCCGCATGGTGGCGGGCCTGGCTGCGGGTTGCCGGCGCGGCGGGGCGCACGGCGGTGGCGGTCATGGCGTGTTAGCTCAGGAGCGGGGCTTTAGGCCACGGATTCGGCGACGGCGTCAACCATTGCCTTGACGTTGTTCAGCCCGTAACCGATGACGTACCAGCCCATGGGGTCCAGGTTGATGACCTTGTTGTTCCTGGCGGCGTTGGTGGACTGCACCAGTTCGTTGTCGAGGATGGGGTTGGCGGCAGACGCCTCGGCACCGACGGCGCTGTCGCGGTTGATGACGTAGAGGATGTCCGGGTTGGCCTGCTTGATGTACTCGAAGGAGATGGCTTCACCGTGGCTGCCGTCCACCTTCACGTCAGCGGCCGTCGGTACGCCCAGGACGTCGTGGATGATGCCGAACCGGGAGCCTGCGCCGTAGGCGGTCACTTCGCCGCCCGAGGTCAGGACGATGAGGCCCTTGCCGGCATTTGCTGCCTTGGCCTTGGTCTCGGACACGGTGGCGTCCACGGCCGCGAGCTGCTCTTCCACTTCGGCGGACTTGTCGAAGATGGTTCCAAGCTTTTGGGCCTGCGTCTTGAAGCTTTCCATCGGGTTGGCCGCATCGATGGACAGGTCGATGGTGGGGGCGATCTTGCTCAGTTCCTCATATGCCCCGGCGGTGCGGCCGGAGATGATGATGAGGTCCGGGTCGCCGGCGCTGACGGCTTCGAAGTCCGGTTCCTTGACCGAGCCGATCTTGGTGTATTTCGCGTCCGAGTACTTGGACAGGGCCTCCGGGTACTGCGCTTCGGGGACGCCTGCAGGCTCCACGCCCAGCGCGTCGAGGGTGTCCAGCACACCAAGGTCGAAGGTGAAGACCTTCTCCGGGTTGACCGGCACGTCGGCGGTGCTGCCCTGCGCGTGCTCTACGGTGATGGTGGCGGCTTCCTCAGCGGGCGTGGCGGTCGCGCTTCCGCCGCACGCGGTCACGGTCAAAAGAGCTGCTCCCGCAGCCAGTGCCCCCAGGTAGCTCGACAGCTTCTTCTTCACGTTTTTCTCCACTCAGGTAATACGTCACAACTCTGTTGCCTAATAGGGCTGAGCCTATAAGTAAGGAAAGGCTAACTTCAAAACGAGAAGGGCGGATTGGGGCCAAAGT
>NZ_JARHXQ010000158.1:0-17071 GCF_029222765.1 Arthrobacter sp. Cr_A7
CGGTCACGGACACGGCGCCGGGGCCCAGGAGGCACCGGCCACCGTGCTCAATTCGCTGATGGACCTCACCGCCGCCGGCGGCTCCGTCGGCATTCCCGGCCTGTACGTCACCGGGGATCCGGGTGCCGTGGACGAGGCGGCCCAGAAGGGCAGCCTGTCCCTGTCCCTGGGCACCGGCTGGGCAAAATCCCTCTCCTTCGCGACCGGCCAGTGCCCGGTCATGAAGTACAACCGGCAGCTGATGATGGCGATCCTGCATGACAGGATCCAGATCGCCAAGGCGGTCAACGCCACGGCCATAAAGCTCGAGGATGCTCCGCAGGGGTATGCGGAATTCGATGCCGGAGCCGCTACAAAGTATGTCCTGGACCCGAACGGCTACCTCAGCAACTAAGTCCCAGGCAAGGCAGGGTTCCTTAGCAACTAAGTCCCAGGCAAGGCAGGGTTCCTTGCAGGGACGCGAGAGCGGTTGGTGCACCACCCAGATAGTGGAGGTGGTGCACCAACCGCGTTGTCTTTAAACCTCTCCCGCTGTCACGTCGGAGTGGAGGCGAAATTAGTAAGTTCGTGCGTTAGATGACTTCCGCGCGTGCTGGTGCCAGCTGCGCGGTTACTACCTGCGTATTCGGATCGTGCTCCAGCAACGGCCTTCCGGCCACGATCGCTGTGGCCCGCTCCCATGGCCGGTCTTGAAGCAGGAAGGGAATTTCCTGTTCTTCCCACTCCCTGTGCAGCTCTTCTTCTTCCTGCCCATCTCGAGCCCTGAGGCGGCGTCGGGCTTCAAGGTTGTCACACTGCACCCAGATCGAAGCATCGATGAGGTCCGTCAACGCCTGGCGGGATGATCCGCTCCCCTCCACCTACACCACGGAACGTCCGGCGGGTAAAGCGATGGCACCCGGACGCTCTCGGGCCACCCAGCCCGGCGGACGATAGTGGACGGCCTCGCCCCTAAGCAGGGGTTCGAGGACACCGTTACGGAGCTCATCGGCCCAGTCAAAAAACGAGAGATGCCACGCTACATCGTCCGTGTGAACGACATCCGAGTCCGGCACTTGAGCCAGTAAGCGATCAACCAAGCTGGTCTTCCCTGCCCCGCTCCTTCCATCTACCGCTACAATCCAGGGGCGGTTCGGACGTAGTCCCGCCGCCGGCAGCAGCCGCCGCACCAAGCCTTCCAGCGCTTCGGCTCGCCAAGGCCCCGCAGCGGGTTCGCCAACTTCCGGTTTCATATCCACTGATTACTCCGCCCCCAAGATCGGATCCGCCCAAAGCCGCCTAGTCTCGAGTTTCGAGAATCGCCTCGCTTAGCGCAAGCTCTCTTCGAGGTCTGAGGACTGCCGGTGCACTTCGATACGCCCAGGAAAGGGAACTTGTGCATGGGAGTACCGGCCGGCCAGGAGCCGTCCAGCCATTTCGGTGAATGAAGGCACTGCCGTTCCAGCGCGTCATGTAGGGTGCCCAGGACAAGAATCAGGGGGGATGATGAAACGGATCGCAGTTGCGGTGCTCGCTGGAATTCTTGCAGGGGGACTCACCGGCTGTACGTACGCCGATCCGGGGCAAGAACAAGAACTCCGGCAGGCCGAGTCCCCCGCGACTCTTAGCACTCCCTCGGCTAGGTCCAAGACATTGGTGGGGACATTTCAGTCCCAGGCTGTCTCTACCACTGGTACGGCCACCGTCGAGGTAAACGAGTCCGGCGCAATCCTGCAGCTCGAGAATATGGCGACGGGCCCCGGCGATGATCTCCGCGTCATGCTAAGTCCCGGTACTCTGACTCCCGGTGCCGGCGGGGTGTCTGTGTTGTCATCGACCAAAATGCTGGAGGTCGGCCCGTTCCGAGCTGGCGCCACCCAGCCCTTTGTGATGGACTCCCAGGCGTGGGACACCATGCCGGAGCCGGTCTTGAGCGTGGTGATTTACAACTATGCCACCAAGACCGCGTACGGCACTGCCAACCTCAGCGCCCCTTTGAGTTCCCCGCGTGCGACATCTGTAAACAAGGGCTAAGTTCAATTTGAACCATGCCCACTGAGCCTGTAGATGCCGGCCGCTTCTCCCCCTCCCGTGCTGATTGTCGTGATTGTCCAGCCAGATACGTCGACTTCATGCGCTGCCTTTGTCGCCTTTTGGACGAGGCGGCTAATCGTTTGTTGTTCGAGAGCCGGAGTCTTCATGACTGCCCTCCGCCGTATTGATTGAGGCATCAGTTCGGCAACATACGTACCTAAATCCTTTTACGTGATGCTGCCGAGTCCAGGCACTTTCAGCGGGAACAGGGGGGTCAGTAGCGCACTCTTCAGCTCTTCGCTCATCTCCCTTGGAACGTCGAGGTCAACTGCCATAGCCAGGACCGACCGGCTGATGAAGTTTCGTGCAGCGGCCGCCATGGTGATGTCCACGATCTCACGGTCGCTGTAGCCCAAGTCCCGGAGCCGCTGCGTGTCCCCGTCCGTCATGGCGGCCGCGTCCGTGCAGAGTTTCACTGCATAGTCCATCATCGCTACCTCCGCCTCGGACAGACCGGCATCGTGAAAGTCTCTTGCGATGGCAAGCAGTTCCTCTTCACTCATGATGCTGAGCGTCTTTTTCCCGTGGGCCAACCTGCAGTGGGATGAGCCGATGGCTTGAGCGGCGGCCAGGGTCACCAGTTCGTACCTACGTAGCCCTAATGAGCTGCTGATGGCCTGGGTGAGCGACTCCCATGCCAGAAAGGCCTCCGGGTTCAAGCTCATGGCCTTTGTGTGGCTCGGAACGTAGCCGAGTGACCGGCGATCGTCGTCGTAAATTTGAGCGGTGAGGCCTGTTGCTTCGGCTTCAGTCGTCATTTTCAAGATGGTCATGGAAACTCCTCCGCTTGCCGGCCGCGGCGAGCAGCCGGTGCCGCCTCTCCCAGCACGGAGGCCTTGATTGGACCCATTGTGGTCCCGGGCTCGGGCGGATGTAAACAGTGTCAGTCCCCCTCTTTACATACCTCCAGCAGCTCGTGGTGGAACGCGACCGGCGTCGACGTCCACGGGCCAAGGTAGTTGGGCTCCGTGACAGGAACCCCCATGGAGGCGCACTCTGTAGGTGGCTGAGTGGCGTTACCCTCCCGCCGTCGGACCTATCCACGCGCTGTAGTTGCCTCCTGTTCCTCCCCCGCCGCTGTCGTCGTCCTTGCCACATCTGCGACAGCGTTTATATACGCCCCCGTCTTCGGCATGCTCAATGTGCCAATCGTGCCGAATGTTCAGCTTGCACAACAGGGCCTGGATCATGGCATCCTCCTCGCATCGCAGCTCTCTGTACCTGGAATGATGGACCCACATGGGGCTTGCGGAGCCTAGGCTCAGCGAGATAGAGCGTCTAGTAGTAGTCGCGGGTGTGTGGATGTTCAGGGTGGTCCCCATGAGCGAGCCTCCCCGACCACCGGGCACTGTGGGAATCTTCCTTCCCGCAGTAGCTGCATTGGCGGCGATACTCGCCGTCGTTCATTCGGGCCAGCCAGTGATGGCCGATTCCCCATCTGCAAAGCAGTTTCCGGATCATGGTGATGTCTTTTCCGGGGGCTTGCCCAGCTGTGATTTGGCTGGCTGCACAACGTGGCCATAAGGCTAATCATGGCCTGACGGAAGCACCAGGAGAAGAGGCAATCAGTAGGGCTTGGACCAGCCTGCGCCTACCCGGGAAGGGTGAAAAAGCTTGCCAGAGCTAGACTGAGCCGGGTAAGGACGGATTGGGGGATCCACGGCGGCTCACGCCGTCGTCCCGCTGGTCGGTCGCCGCCAGCGAACCAAGGATGTCCATGACCTTCTTTGAAGACCTGCCCGTACCCGAAGAACCGCGCCGCGGCAGGACCGTCAGGTACGTTCCCCCGGCCTGGGCTGGCGCGCCGGCCCATGAGCTGCCGGCAGTTGTTCATATCGGGCAGTTCCTGCATCGCAGCCGCAGCTTTGTACTCGCCGTCGAGCTCGCAAAGGTCTATTCGACCGGCTGCTCCCTCGATCTGACATGGACGCTCCGACGGGCTGAGGAAGACGATGAAGCCTGGGCCCAGCTGAATGGGGCATTCTTCGGTCACCCTCACAGCATGCAGGCCATAGAACGACGTCCCTTCGCAGCCCTGCTCTTCGGTGTCCAATTGGCCGACGGGACCAAGGCCCGGGCCGATTCAATGCTGCACTCCCGCTATCCTCCGGGAACTGCGAAGCAGCCCGACCCGCCGATCCTCATCCTGCGAGGCAACGGTGGCAACGGAAGCGACGACGAAATGGCCGGCAAGGGCACCTTGTGGCTTTGGCCGTTGCCGCCGGATGGGGACCTCCGGCTGGTGGCCCAATGGGCAGAGCTCGGAGTTCCTGAAACTTCGATCACGATCGACGGCGGCCAGCTCCGGGCGTCCGCATCAGGCGCGCAACAATACTGGCCGGCGGAGGGCGAACAAGGATGACGGCCCTTGACAGACAGCTTTGTCCTGACCGTGGTCTTCTCGGGGGTCTTCTTCTACGTCCTCTACGGCGTCATCCGCGCCGCCGTCCGCGACGGCATCCTGCAGGCCGATGAGCGGCGGCTCACGCACGAGGAGGAGGCCAAGGCTGAACCATGACTCCCAGGCTACTGGTGAGGCCAAACCCACGTGGGCCGGGAATCTAGTACTACAGTTGATGCATGGCTCCCAGCCGCCATCCGCTTGACGACCTGCGCGAAACAATCGGCCATCTGGCCGATCAGCTCAAGCTGCCCAGTTCGGAGCGCGTCGACGACCTGGTCGGCGATCTCATCGGCGCGAGGCCCGGGCCGGCCCGGCCGCTGTCCGAGGTCCAGGCCGAGCTCGACGCGCTGGTCGGACTGGAGACCGTGAAAGAACAGGTGCGGGCCCTCGTGGCACTGCTCCAGGTCCAGGCCCGCCGCAAGGCGCACGGCCTGCCGGAGGTGGCCACATCACAGCATCTGGTGTTCCTCGGAAACCCTGGCACGGGCAAAACCACAGTGGCGCGGCTCCTGGCCGAGATGTACCGCGCGGTCGGACTGCTGCAGAAAGGCCACCTGGTCGAAGTCGACCGTTCCGGGCTGGTGGGGCAGTACGTCGGCGCGACCGCCATCAAGACGGACAGGGTGATCCGGCGTGCGCTGGACGGCGTCCTGTTCATTGACGAGGCCTACGCGCTGGCCCCGGAGGACGGCCGGATGGACTTCGGCCCCGAGGCGATCGAGGTCCTGCTCAAGCGGATGGAGGATCACCGCCACCGCCTGGTCGTGATCGTGGCCGGGTACCCGCGGCTGATGGAGTCCTTCTTACTCTCGAACCCCGGGCTGCGCTCCCGGTTCGCCCGCGAGATCACGTTCCCCGACTATTCCGTCGACGCACTTCAGACGATCTTCCACCAGATGCTGGCCCAGCACGAGTACATGCTGGAGCCGGGCGCGGACCAAATGCTGCGCCGCATCCTCACCGGGCTCCACGCGGGCGAGGACTCCGGCAACGCACGGTTCGCCCGCACGCTGTTCGAGCAGGCGCTCAACCGCCAGGCGCTGCGGCTGTCGCTCGACGAGGAACAAAGTCTCGACGCGCTCGATCGTGAGGCCGTCATGACGCTTACCGCGGACGACATCGTCCAGGCCGCGCTGGCCTTGGGCGAGGAACCGGAGCCGGAGCCGGAACCGACGCCGGAACCGGGCCAGTCTCGTTGGTGGCGCTGGCTGGCCTGACCCTTCCGCTGCACGGGTTCCGGAGGCGCTGAACACCATGTCCAAGGGCGTCGGACCCTCGAAGTATCCCTGGCGTCACAGAGTGGACCGGGAAGGAAAGCGTTGTCAGCGAAGTCTAGTCAGCTATCCTCCCCTACGGGTCCCGAGAGTGAATCGATGAGTTTGAGTCCCCGTTTGCCCCACTCGATCTCCGTCTCCGCCCGGGCAATCAGGCCTTCATAGGTGAAGACCTTGTATTCAACAGTCCGCTGGCGGTCAGCCTCAGCAGTGGCAGCCAAGCGTTTGCTCAACATCTCGTTTGTTCCTGCCCGCAACTGGTCGATCATCTCCGCCCATTGATCGCGGCGCATCGTGTGATAGTCAATGTGGGCCTGCATATGCTCCCGTGCCGCCTTGGGTTCAGCCCACTCCAGGTAGGCAGCCTTAAGGTGCACGGGGTCGCGCTCACGGGAATACTCCACCGGCTCACGCATCCATGCCCGGAACGCGGCCCGCCCTTCTTCAGTGATGCGGTACTGCGTCTTCTTACCCCGGGGGCCCCACGAAACCTCCTCCGCTTGCAGCAGACCTTCCTTGGCCATCTTCCGCAGCTCAGGATAGATCTGCGAATCAGGTGCATGCCAGACGAAGGCAACCGAGGACTCGAATCGTTTTGCCAGGTCGTAACCGGTCATTGGCTCGACGGAAAGCAAAGCCAAAAGCGCGTAACGCAGACTCACAGTGGGTTCCCTTCAAGGTCTTGCTAATAACTATATCGATAGATAGTCTGTGACCCAAGCCACCAACTATGGACATAGATAGTTGCGGCGTTCCCCAAAGATTCTTCATTCGCCTGGCATGCGTAAGACACGTCCGCCGGCACCGGAAAGAGGTCAAAGATGACTGTGCTCCAGTCCAGTAGTTCCACCACCGCTAAAGTCCTCGGCCACCCGCTGAATGCGTGGTACGTCGCTGCTTGGGACCACGAGGTTACGCGCAAACCCATGGCCCGCACGATTGCTGACCGGCCGCTGGCGCTTTACCGCACAGAGGACGGCAAGGCCGTTGCTCTCGCGGACGCGTGCTGGCACCGTCTGGCGCCGTTGTCCATGGGGAAAACAGTCGGCAAGGACGGCATCCAGTGTCCGTACCACGGCATCGTCTACAACTCTGCCGGCCGCTGCGCGTCCATGCCGGCGCAGGAGACCATCAACCCCTCGGCCACTGTCCCCTCCTTCCCCGTCGTGGAACGCCATCGGTTTGTTTGGGTGTGGCTGGGGGACCCGACCCAGGCCGACCCCGATCTTGTCCCCGACATGCATCAGATGGACAGCCAGGAATGGGCCGGCGACGGGGAGACCATTTTCGCTCCCTGCAATTACCAGTTGGTCCTGGACAACCTGATGGACCTTACGCACGAAGAATTCGTTCACGCCTCCAGCATCGGCCAAGACGAGCTCAGTGAATCCGACTTCGTGGTCTCGCACGATGACCGAACAGTCACCGTGTCCCGGTGGATGCTCAACATCGATGCCCCTCCGTTCTGGCTCAAGAACATGCGGGACAAGTTCCCCGGGTTCGAAGGCAAAGTGGACCGCTGGCAGATTATCCGCTTCGAGGCGCCCTCTACTATCCGCATTGACGTCGGCGTCGCCAAAGCCGGCACCGGCGCGCCCGACGGCGACCGCAGCCAAGGTGTCAACGGCTACGTCATGAACACGATCAGCCCGGAAACCGCCAAGACCTGCCACTACTTCTGGGCCTTCATGCGCAACTATCGGCTGGACAGCCAGCTCATCACCACCCAACTTCGCAACGGCGTGCACGGCGTGTTCGGGGAGGACGAGGCGATGTTGAAGGCCCAGCAGGAAGCCATCGACGCCAACCCCGATTACGAGTTTTACAACCTGAACATCGACGCCGGCGGCATGTGGGTCCGTCGGCTGATCGAGCGCATGCTCCAGGCAGAGGGCCGCCTGGCAGCGGCCCTCTGAACAGCCAAGGACTCAAGGAAAAAGACTATGGCAGCAACCAACAACGAAGTCTGGCAGTCCGCAACGGTGGTGGCCATCTCGGATGTGGCCGCGGGAATCCGGCGCATTGAACTGGAACCGTCAGCACCGAAGCATGCAGAGCCCGGATCCCACATCGACCTCCTTGCCACTATCGACGGCGGGCAGGAGAAACGCTCCTACTCAATAGTGGAATCCAAGGACCTCGGGAAGACCCTGGTCATCAGCGTCTTCAAGGCACCCGTTTCGCGGGGCGGATCGGTCTACATGCACACGCTCAAGCCGGGTGACACACTCCGCATCACGCAGCCCCTGCAAAACTTCCCGCTGCGGGTCGGGGCAGAGCGGTACGTTCTGCTGGCCGGCGGCATCGGCATCACCGCGATCATGAACATGGCGGCGGTACTTCGCAACGTCAAGGCCGACTACACCCTGGTCTACGCGGGGCGGACCCGCGCTGCTATGGCCTATCTGCAGGACCTGCAGGAGATCCACGGGGCCCGGCTGCAGGTCCACGTCGACGACGAGGGAAGCAGCTTGGACGTGAACGCCTTGGTGGGGGGAATCGACCCGGGCACCGAACTCTACATGTGCGGACCTATCCGGCTGATGGATGCAGTCCGCCGCAGCTGGACCGAGCGCGAACTGGTGCTGCCCGACTTGCGCTACGAGACGTTCGGAAACTCCGGCTGGTACGACCCGAAGGAGTTCCTCGTCCGCATTCCACGGCTTGGCATCGAAGCAAAAGTCGGGCAGGGCCGCTCCATGCTCGAAGCACTCGAGGACGCCGGCGTGGACATGATGTTCGACTGCCGCAAGGGCGAGTGCGGCCTGTGCGAGGTGCGCATCCTGAACTTGGACGGCGCCGCCGTCGACCACCGCGACGTTTTCTACAGCGAACGGCAGCAACACGCTGCAGAAAAGATGTGCTGCTGCGTTTCACGGGCCGTCAGCTCCCCCACAGGTTCCCGTACAGACGCCAATTCTTCTGCCACCCCTGCCGTTGTCACCATCGACGTGTCCTAGACACACTCTGATCTCCCCATCAGGGCTGCGCACCTCGTGCAGCCACAACAGCTAAAGCTCCCGAGGGAGCCTCCTAGGTTTCAAGGAAGACGCCATGGATCTGCGTGAACGCATCAACAACTCAAAAATGTCGCCATATCAGTGGGCCATCATCGGCATGTGTGTCCTGCTCAATGCTCTCGATGGCTTTGACGTACTCGCAATGGCCTTCACCGCGAACGGCGTCACCAAAGAGTTTGGTCTTACCGGCTCCGAACTAGGCGTCCTGCTCAGCGCGGGGCTCTTGGGTATGGCCATTGGTTCCCTTTGTCTCGCACCACTGGCTGACATCGTCGGACGGCGCCCGATGATCATCGCCTCAGTGGGCGCAGCAGGTGCCGGCATGCTGCTGGCAGCAACGGCGAACAACATGGCACAGCTGGGCATCTGGCGTTTCCTGACAGGACTGGGTGTTGGTTGCATCCTTGCCTGCACCAACGTCATTGCCAGCGAATACTCCTCCAAAAAACGCCGGGGATTGACCATCAGCATCTACACCGCCGGATACGGCATCGGAGCGACGCTTGGAGGCGCCGCAGCAGTTTCCCTCCAAAGCCAATACGGCTGGCGCTCCGTCTTTGTTTTCGGCGGCATCTGCACGCTCAGCATCCTGGCCGTCCTACTGTTCCTCCTGCCCGAATCCGTTGACTTCCTCGTAACGAAGCGGCCCCGCAACGTCCTGGACCGCCTCAACCGGATCGCACGCAAGACCGGTCATCCCGAAGTCGACGCCCTCCAAAACGCCCAAACCGTCGTCAAGGCAAAAACCAACCCCATTTCCGACCTGCTGACCCCCGCCAACCGGCGTTCCACCCTTCTGCTCTGGGTAGCGTTTTTCACCACCATGTTTGGTTTCTACTTCGTCAACAGCTGGACCCCGCGTCTCCTGGTCACCGCCGGCATGTCGGAAAGCCAAGGCATTACCGGAGGCCTGATGCTGACCCTGGGCGGCATCTTTGGCTCGGTCCTCTACGGCATCCTCGCCACCAAGTGGAACAGCAAGATGGTCCTCGTGGCCTTCACGGTGCTCTCCGCCGTCATGATCGTCGTCTTCATCTCTTCCGCGTCAGTGATCCTGCTCGCCCTGGGTGCAGGGGTCCTCGTCGGGATGCTGATCAACGGCTGCATCGCCGGGCTCTACACGCTTGCTCCTGCCCTCTACCCCGCATCGGTCCGCAGCACAGGCGTCGGATGGGGTATCGGCATCGGACGAATCGGAGCCATCATTGCCCCGCTGATCACCGGCGCCCTCCTCGATGCATCCTGGTCCGCCGTACAGCTCTACCTCGCCGTCGGTGTCGTCGTACTCATCAGCGCCGTCGCCGTCGGAATGATCCGGTCCAAAGAACCCGTCAAGAGCGCACCCGTTGAGGAGCTCACCGAAGTCTGAGCATGGTCGACTGCCGTGCCCTCACTTCAGGGGGCGCGGCAGTTCTTCGTCGTGCCGAACGCGCTTTTCGCTCAGCGCTACCAGCCGTTGTGGCTTCGCAGCGCACCACGAGCGAGGCCTGGGTCGCCGCGACGAGTGCAGCCATCGTCGACTTCCCCAGTAACGAACCGCCTTCGGTAAACCCGGCCTTTAGACCGCGCGGATCAAAATGAGCTCGTAGACCGTGGCCGAGCTCATCGCCGGCCCGCGGCAGGTCAGTTGTCGCGGCGGGGCGGGCTGGGCCTGCAGTTCGACGTCGACACGCGCCGGGTGAGGCGGTCGGCCGGTGATGCGGATCCGCCAGTGATCGCCGTCGCGGGAGGTCTCGACAACCCTGTAGTCATTCCGGCCGGCCGGGCCGAAACGTCCGAGCGTGGCCGCGACAGCGGCCTGCTGTGCTGGGAAGAGATCAGTATAACCGCGCAAATATTCGGCGTGGATACGGCCGGCGAGGTGTTCTTCGATCGTGGCGACGGACGACTCAGCGTCCAGATTCCCGTAGTACACACCGTCGGGCGCGACAACGACATTGCCTGCGAACCTGTCACCGCCTACATGCGAGCATTCCCACACCAGCTCCGGCCACCGCTCACTCAGCGCACGTCCCACGGGCCGTCCCCATACGGCACAGCATTGGTCATGTTGACTGTGGGTGCAGACCAGGATGACGGGCGGATGGCCGAGCGTTCCGGGGAGGCTGAGGGCTGTGGCAATCTCCGCGAGATCCTCATCCTTGTCCCACGTTCCCCATCGCTGACGATACTCGCCCGATTCCTGATGGTGCAGTACTGCCCAATGGCTCTGCCCCTCGCGGCGGCGGGGGCCGGGCCGTCTCACCAGCAGCACCCGCGCCCGCGCCGCTTTCGCGGCGGAGAGCACAATGGCTTTGGTCTCAGGCTCGAGATCAAGCCCTTCGAAGCCATTCAGAGGCCACCCGCCACGGTACTCGATGAGGACCCAGACGACGCCATGCGACGCTGTGCCTGCAATCGGATCGCTGCGCAACCGGGCGCTTTCAGAGCAGAAAAAGCGCTCCGTGGCCGCCACTGCGGCGAACTCACTGTCTGGGTCACTGTTCAACGGGAACGAGGACCCCCGCGCGCAACAGCCTTTCAACAAGTCCGACGCCGAGATCACCCGCGCTGTGGACCTCGCCGTCCAGCGCGCACATCACAGACGGCAAATCGGCTTCCGGGAAGTCGAGCCAACCCACGCGCGTGGTCAGGCGCAATCCCTCCAGCCGTGCCTCCAGTGCATCGCGAAGCCGCACCGCAGACTTGGGGCTTAAGCCTTCGACGGCCGCGAGCTGGGCCAGCGGTCCCAGCGGCGCGGGGCGTCCCTGTCCTCGCCGGGTGCGGTGGAACAATGCAGTGGTATCAGCCTCAGCGAGGGCAGCCGCCAGTCGCCCACGGACGACGTCGATCTCCCCATTTGGCCCGTCCACGCCCAAGGGCAATGTACGGCGCATCTCGGGATCGTCGCACAGCGCTGCGAGCGCGGCCTGTGCGAGCTGTTCGGCCAATGCGTAGCGGGTCCAGCTGTGGATTCCAAGCGTGAGGTGGATGGAGACCTCGCCCTGCGCCTGGGCAGCATGCAACCAGCCACGCGGCAGGTAGAGGACATCCCCGGGCTCCAGCACCGTATCGATATAGGCCTCCCCTTTCGCTGCCTCAGCCACGGTGGACCGGCGATCAGTCCAGGGTTGGTCACGCAACGGGTCCGTGTGAACCGGCTCGTGAATGATCCAGCGCTTTGTACCCTCGATCTGCAGAACGAAGACGTCGTGCACGTCATAGTGATCGTCAAACCCACGGTTTTGAGGCGGCGTGATGTAGGCGTTGGCCTGCACCGGATGTCCGAGCTCGGTGCTCAGCCTGCTGCTGAAGTCCGATACAGGCTCCCATGTGCGGTGCAGTGCCTGCAGCACGAGCGTGGCACCGTCCGCGAATTTGCGCCAAAGCGCTGTGTCGTCCAGCTGGTCAGAGATAGTGGCGCCGACGCCGGCGGCTGCGGTGAATGATGAGTCGGGAAATGTCGTGCCGCCCTTGGCGACGCGGAGAAAGGGTGTGCGCAGTCCACGGCGCGAGACCAGTTCGTCGACGGCCGCGGCAGAGAACAGATCGGCGAAGTCGCTTGCGCCACGGGTGAGCAGGGCTGTGCGCCCCCAGACGTCGTCGGCGAACCTTTCACGGCCAATCTCAATCAGGCGTGTCTCCAGGACCCCGCCGCTTTCCAAGGCGCCGGGGTCCTGAAAGTCCGTACGGGTGGTGCTCAAAATTCAGATGCCCCGTTCTGCGGCTCCCCCATCGGCTCCGCCGTCGGCACCGCTGTCAGCTCCACCATCGGCACCGCTGTCAGCCCCGCCGTCGGCACCGCTGTCAGCCCCGCCGTCGGCTCCGCTGTCAGCCCCGCCGTCGGCTCCGCTGTCAGCCCCGCCGTCGGCTCCGCTGTCAGCTCCCCCGTCGGCACCCCCATCATGCATGCCGGGGACGCCGGCCGCGCCACCGTCCGCGGGCCCTTCCTGCTGGCTTGGATCCTGCTCTGGACTGGTCATGCTTCCTCCCGAGAATCGAATCGCTAAAATCAGCTCCATTACTGGCACCTGACTACCCAACCGGGCGATCCTTCATCGGCACCGCCCGTGATCACCCTAACGGCAAGGACCAGCCCTGGGAACACCTTCTTTTACAACTCAGGTGGCTTCAGAAGTGGGCCAGTCCTCCTCGGTCGGCCGGCCAACTCCTGGTCGGTTGATAACTCACCCCGCAGAAGTGATGCTGCCTGATCTCAGTACGGCAATGAACAAGCAAAAGCTAATGGCTGCCTGTCATTCTGATATATCCCATGAGAGCCGCCGCGGCTGCCTGCGGGGGCAGGTGCCCCTTCCGCATGGGTGAACACCGACACCATCATGGAGATCTGCCGCAGCACGGACATCTGGTCCCCGGCATCGGGAACGAACGGTCATAAGCGTGTAATTCGGCACCGCGGACTCTATCGCGCCGGCCTGCTGCGGCTCCCCTGGGAAGCGGACGCGGTGACCACACCGCATCAAGTCACGGGCGATGCCGGGGGCCGGCGGCACGATCCCGCCGGCGGGGCAGCAACGGCAGGATTGATTATGGTGCAGTGGGCTCGGGGCACCTCTCGCCACCGGTCCAGAATCAAGCTCAATGACGGGGCAGCCGTCTAAGTTCTGCTGCCCCTCGGGGTCGGAGTGACCTCCGACCAGCTAATCCCGAGTCTCGAGTTTCAATTCGATCTGGACTCTAACGCTCAGCATACTTACCTTTAATCCGTGACCTTGATGCGCTTGTTGGCCCATCTGGAATGGGGCAGGACTGGCGCTGGCCCGAGGACCGGAACAACCAATATAGGAGAGCGTCATGCCCAAAGTACGTGAAATCATGACCGGCGGCGTTGAATGCATCGGTGAAAACGAAACGCTGGAGGCGGCCGCGCGGAAGATGAAGGATCTGGATGTTGGGGCACTGCCCATCTGCGGTGAGGACAACCGGCTCAAGGGCATGGTCACGGACCGCGACATTGTCATCAAGTGCTTCGCCGAGGGCGGTGACCCACGCACAGCCAAGGCGGGCGATTTTGGTCAAGGCAAGCCGGTGACCGTTGGAGCAGATGACTCCATCGAAGAAGCCATCAGGACGATGCAGGATCACCAGGTCCGCAGGCTGCCGGTCATCGACGGCCACGATTTAGTCGGAATCCTCACCCAGGCAGACATCGCCAGGAACTACCCGGAAGACCGGGTCGGGGAGCTCGTGGAGCTCATCTCGTTCTACTAGGGCTTGCCAGCCAGATCCTAAGCATGCTTATTATGGGTCCGGTCGAATGGGGATTTGGCTGGGGAGTCGAAAAGGGTGCGCTCAGCGAGAAGGGCGCACCTTTTTCGTGCCCTCACGCGTGTCCGCCGGCTTCGGATCCCTGCTTGTGAAAATTCCTGCTTTGATACTGCGGAGTTGCGTCCGAGAATCAAAGCCACAGGGTCCTAGACTTTCAGCATGCACCCCTTAGTGGCAATCGGCCTGGTGTTCCTCGCCGCGATTGCCTGGACGGTCACCGTCCTGACCATGCTGATTGTTCTGGTCAAAGCCCGGCGCCGGCCGCCCGGCGAAGTCGCCCGCGCAGTCCATAGTGTGGAGGTCCGAAACGTCGATGAAAGGGCGGCTTAGACGTAACGGGTGCGCCGGCGTTTCCCCCTACCGCAAGGCCGCGCGCAGCCTTTCGGAGAGGTCTTCGAGGGATTCGCGCCATTCCGGTTCGTCGGCGTCGTCCCACAGCTCGGCCAGCTCGGATTCCTCCCCTGCCACCCGGCCCACGGCCTCCAGTGCCAGCTCCACGTCCTCGGCAGTGAGCGCGGCCCCGTGGGCGGTTACCCAGTCGGCAACGTTTTCCGGCAGGTCCCCTGACGCGTTGCCCTGGCAGGCTGCAATGATGTCGGCGGCGGCGATGGCAATGTTGCCCTCCTGAGCCTCAACGTAGCCGTCATCCACTTTGGCGAGCGCTGCGCGCACGACTTTCGCACCGCCAGCTTCGAGTTCGTCCAGCCAGCCCAGCGCGTCGTCGTTTTCGAACGGCATGTAGCCCCATGCACCCATCGCTTCGCCCTTTCGGTTGCCGGTTACGTGATGGCACTAATATGGCAGACACTGCTGGGATTTTTGCGTACCCACACAGAGGCCGCGGTCCTATCATGGCCGTATGGTCACACCAGCTGGTCCTCACGTTGTCCGCTCCGGTGACGGCGACGTGACCGGAGAACCCGGATTTTTAGACCGGTACCTTCTTGAGAGTGCGGCTTCCTCGGGCCGAATTGCGCTGGTCGAACACGTTCTCGGCCCGAAGATGCTGGCAGCGCCAATGCACCGGCACAGCCGCGAAGACGAATATTCTTATGTGCTGACCGGCACGCTCGCGGTGATCGAGGAGGGAATCGAGATCACTGCCACGGCAGGAGATTTGGTTTCGAAACCACGGGGACGCTGGCACACCTTCTGGAATGCCGGCGACGACGAACTCCGCGTGCTGGAGATCATCGTTCCGGGCGGAGTCGAGGCAATGTTCCGCCGGCTTGCCGAGCCGGGCGGCGAATACTCCCCGGACACGCTTCCAGCCCTCGCGGCGGAGTACGGCGCCGAGGTGGACTTCGAGGCGACAATGCCGCTTGTCGAACGGCACGGACTTTTGTTCTAAGTCCGGCGATTCTCCATGAGTCAGCTGGGAGATGGAATGAGCGATCAAAGCGATTTTCTGGATTGGGTGAGGACCTCGCTGTACGAGGCGGAACTGGCAATCCATAACGGCGACGCCGGCCCACGTCGGGCAATCTGGTCCCGCGAGGAATCTGTGAGCGTTTTGGGCGCCTGGCGCAACGCCTTTGGGCAGCAGGAGCTCGCTGATTTGTTCAGCGGCCTCGCCAAGCAGTTCTCCGACTGCACGTCATACAGGTTCGAGCTACTCGCCTACGGCGTCATGGGAGACATGGCTTACACGGCGGGCCTGGAGCATACTTCAACTTCGGTAGACGGTGAGCCCCGCAGCTACATCCTGCGGGCAACACAGATATACCGCCGCGAAGGCGGCGAATGGAAGGTGGCCCACCGCCATGGCGACACAGTTGCCGCCTGATTGCCAGGGAAGGGGCGTGGGGTTGGCCACCACCTCGTCATCGCTTACTTCGAGGCTTTGGTGAAGTAGCTCTTCGGGCCGTCGGCGCCCAGCAGGTCGTGGCGGAAGGCGATGGCGTCCACCGGCCGGGTGCCCAGGAACAGGACCGCGACCTCCCGGGAGTGGACCACGGTCAGCGACCACATTCCAGGCAAGATCCATCAGTTCATGGATTCCGCAAAAGCGTTGTCCCAGAGCCGGGCGGATGTAGACACTTGGAAAGTGACAACTCGTGCTTGCCGGCGCGTGCCCACCATTACGGGTGCTAATACCTGTCGACTAATCAGCAAAGTGGATTTCCAAGTGGCTGGGCTGGCGCGGTTCGCAGTACCCCTCCTGAAGCTGATCTTCAAGCGGGACGACGAGAAGGCGCTAGCCAACCTCAAGGTCTTGATGGAGCAATTGGACCCCTGATTGTTCGAAGCAGCCAATGAGAGGACCGCAGAGCGCACCGGGCAGGTTTGGTCCTGTCCTGGTGCCGTTACCAGCATTACGGCCGGGTGCGCGAAACGGCACCGAAACGGTTAAGACGGCCGACAAATAGCCGCGGGATTTACTGGCGCGTGACCCGGAGGCGGCCTTCCTTACAGTTGCACCCCGAAGCGGCAACAACCCTCGTTTCGGGCCTTGACGCTCCATAGTCTTGAGCTATCCAGCCGCACCACCTCTCTGAATGGCACCCCAATGAAAAAACTCCTACTCTGGCTCACGGCGCTTCTGGCGGCCGTTGGGCTGGGCATCCTGGCTCCGGGGCCCGCTTCGGCAGCCTCCTATTGCGGGCTCGCATGGGGATCTCAGGCTAAGACCGCGCCCGAGATGAGCTCAGCATCCGTCACCAACGTCCGGACCGGGCAGCAACCCTGCTTCGACCGCATGGTGGTCGACCTCAACGGCCCCGTCACGGGCTACACGGTCAGGTACGTCCCGGAGATCATCCAGGACGGCACCGGCTTCACGATCCCGGTCTACGGCAACGCGCGCCTGCAGGTCGTCGTGAACGCACCCTCCTATGACGGCAACGGCAACGTCCCCTACAACCCGGCCGCCAAGGCTGAGCTGTCCAACGTGGCCGGCTACCAGACCTTCCGGCAAGTGGTCTATGCGAATAGCTTCGAAGGTTCCACCAGCATCGGTCTGGGCGTCCGTGCCCGGTTGCCCTTCCGGGTCTTCACCCTCGACGGACCAGGGGCCGGTTCCCGGCTGATCG
>NZ_JARHXQ010000159.1:0-1139 GCF_029222765.1 Arthrobacter sp. Cr_A7
CGGTCTTCTCATAGGCGGCGTCAATGTATGCCGCCAGGTCATCTTGGCGTACCCGCCAGATCCCGCGGCCGCCGAATTGGGCTGCCCGTAATTCGCCGCTTTTCACCAATGCATAAACCAGTGGTTTCCCCAGGTTCAGGATCTCCTGGACTTCGTCCAGGGTGAGCATCTTTGGGAAGGGCGCCGTGTCGGGCACGGCCGCTGTGGTCACTTCATCAGTCCGTTTCGCCACGGTTTATAGTTCCTCGTTTCGGTGCTGCATCTCATCCATTGTTCTCTGTCCGCGGCGCAGTTCGCCGGCCTTCACAGCCGGCCACGGCTTGCCGCCGTTGTACTTACGCTGCAGCCGCTTCACCTCACGCATAGTGGCCCGGATGATGAAGTCTGACACGCTCGCATCCCCCTCCGCCTTACCGGCCGCGACAAACGCTGCACGGACCTGCCCCGCCTGCTCCTCGGTGTAGTAGGGCGTGAAAGGGCCAACCTTCCGCGGCTTCTCTGCCATCACTTTGAACCGCTCTTACTTCACCGCACGCAAGGCCTTGGGCCAGGGATGCAGACTCTCCAAATAGCCTGGGCGCAACGACATCGAACCGTCCGGAGTTTCGCGGATATCCGAGTGCTGGTGACTGCCACCGGCATGAGCGATCGCAGCCAACACCAGGTCCAGGTTCTCCCTGTCCAGCCCCGGCACAACGTCCGCTAAAACCACCGGAATATTCTCCGCGATAGAAGCTGCGATCAGCAGGAACCGTCGCTCACCGCCGGAGAGCACCCCCACCTCTTCCGGGATCGACTCAAAATCAATCCACGCCCGCACCTGGTGAGCTCCCTCCAGGTCCTCACTGGCGTGCACCCACGGGTTGCCGGGGGCGGCATAACGACCACCGAAAGCGCGAAGCAACAGCTCGGTGGCCGCCTCGATGGTGTAGGAGCCCCTGGCCCAGGCGCGAAGGTCATCTGCATGCGTCATTTGTCGTGTCCTTAGCTCGAAAGTCTGTCAGCGGCCGGCGCGGTCGAGGGCGGCTTTGGCTTGGGCGATGGCTTGCTTGACTTCGCCGGCAGCACGGCCTTGTTCCGCGGTGGGTCCGGTCCCGGGCTGCCAGTCGGAACGAAGCTCGTCTTCTGCGTCCCCCAGG
>NZ_JARHXQ010000015.1:0-1649 GCF_029222765.1 Arthrobacter sp. Cr_A7
AAGGCCGCCGAGTTCTGCGAGAACGGCGCCAAGGCCGTGGCCGAGGAGAACACCCTGCGCACGGTGGGGGCGGAGTTCTGGGCTAAGCACTCCATCGCGGAGCTCTCCACCAAGACGGAGTATTGGCTGGGCAACCAGGGCCGGCTGAGTGAACCGGTGGTAATCCGCGAGGGTGACACCCACTACTCACCGATCTCCTGGGCCGATGCCTTCGAGCTGATCGGTGAGCACATGCGGGCTACCACTGCGGACCGCTGCGTGTTCTACACCTCGGGCCGGACCGCGAACGAGACCGCTTTTATGTACCAGCTGTTCGCCCGGGCGCTGGGCACCAACAACCTGCCGGACTGCTCCAACATGTGCCACGAGTCCTCCGGCTCGGCACTGAACCCGACCATCGGCATCGGCAAGGGCACCGTGTCCCTGGAGGACATCCACGATTCCGAGCTGATCTTCGTGGTGGGCCAGAACCCCGGCACCAACCACCCCCGCATGCTGTCCGCGCTGAAGGAATGCAAGGACAAGGGCGGCAAGGTGGTGGCGGTCAACCCGCTGCCCGAGGCGGGCCTGTTCAACTTCAAGGACCCGCAGACCGTCTCCGGTGTGGTGGGCGGCGGCACTCCGCTGGCTGACGAGTACCTGCAGATCAAGGTCGGCGGTGACCTGGCCCTGTTCCAGGCGCTGGGCCACCTGCTGCTGGCGGAGGAGGAACGGAACCCCGGGACCGTCGTGGACCATTCCTTCATCGCCGCCCAGACCGACGGGTTCGACGCCTACCGCGACGCCCGCAAGGAGCTGGACTGGGCCGAGACCGAGCAGGCCACCGGCCTGTCCCGGGAACAGATCGAGACCGTCGCCGGGATGCTCATCAAGTCCAAGGCCACCATCTTCTGCTGGGCGCTGGGCGTGACCCAGCAGCCGCACTCCGTGGACACCATCAAGGAAATGGTCAACGTCCTGCTGCTGCAGGGCAACTTCGGCAAACCCGGCGCCGGCGCCTGCCCCGTCCGCGGCCACTCCAACGTCCAGGGCGACCGCACCATGGGCATCTGGGAAAAACCCAAGGAATGGCTCCTTAAAGCGCTCGACACCGAGTTCGGGATCACCTCCCCGCGGCACCACGGCTACGACGCCGTGGAGTCCATGGAGGCGTTCGAACGCAACGAGGTGGACGTGTTCGTCTCGATGGGCGGCAACTTCTCGCTCGCCTGCTCGGACACCGAAATGCTGGAGGCAGGGATGCAGCGGATCGGGCTGACCGTGCACATCTCCACCAAGCCCAACCGCTCCCACATCGTCCACGGCCGCACCTCGCTGATCCTGCCCACCCTGGGCCGGACCGACAAGGACGACAAACACCCCAAGGGCGCGCAGTTCCTGTCCGTGGAGGACTCCATGTCCGTGGTCCACTCAACCCAGGGCCGGCTCACCCCCGTCTCGGAGCACCTGCTCGCCGAGCCGGTGATCGTGGCCCGGATGGCCGAAGCCACCTTCGGCCCGGACCACTCCGTGGACTGGAAGGCCATGGCCGAGGACTACGACGTAATCCGCGACCACATCGAACGGGTCCTGCCCGGCTTCGAGGACTTCAACGCCCGGGTCCGCACCAAAAACGGTTTCGTACTGCCCAACCCGCCCCGGGACACCCG
>NZ_JARHXQ010000160.1:0-7183 GCF_029222765.1 Arthrobacter sp. Cr_A7
CGTATTGAACCTCACATGCCGGCCGTTTTCTTCGACGTGCTGCTTGCCGGGCGGATACGGTAGATACATGACGTCTACCATCGCCGCCGAAACTGTACGGCCCGAACGCAATATCCCCGCAGAGATCGCCCGCTCCTGGCTCCTGGTCAATGCCATGAAGCCCGAGCTCTTCGACCAGTCGGCAGTCTCCCGCGCCGACTCGATCATCCTGGATATTGAAGATGCCGTGGACCCGTCGCAGAAGGACCATGCGCGGAACAACGTGGTGGACTGGCTCACGGCCGGCGGCAAGGCCTGGGTCCGCATCAACGATGCCACCAGCCGCTTCTGGGCTGATGACCTCGCCGGCCTGCGCGGCACGCCCGGGCTCCTGGGCGTCATGCTCGCCAAGACCGAATCAGCGGACCAGGTGACCGAGAGCTTCCACCGCATGGACGGCAAGACCCCCGTCATCCCGCTGGTGGAATCCGCCCTGGGCATCGAGGAAGCCAACCACATCGCCAAGGCCCAGGGCGCCTTCCGCCTGGCCTTCGGCTCCGGCGACTTCCGCCGCGACACCGGCATGGCCGCCACCGCCGAGGCCATGGCCTACCCCCGCGCCAAGCTTGTCGTCGCCAGCCGCGTCGGCAACCTGCCGGGCCCCATCGACGGTCCCACCGTCGGCACCAACCACCCCATCCTGCGCGAGCAGACCGGCATCACGGTGATGATGGGCATGACCGGCAAGCTCTGCCTGGCCATCGACCAGACCCCCGTCATCAACGAGGTCATCAGCCCCACGCCGTCCGACGTCGCCTGGGCCACCGACTTCATGGCCGACTTCGAAGCCAACGGCCGCGTCATCCGCGACGGCTCCGACCTGCCCCGCCTGGGCCGCGCCGAAAAGATCATGAAGCTCGCGGTAGCCTTCGGCGTGCAGCCGGCGCTGTAGCCGCCCCGCTTTCCACTCCAGGAGACCCCGTGACCGATACCCGCTATCTGGTCCACGGGGTCTTTTGGGATGGGCCGCCGGCTTCCGCAACGGAGTACGACGGCGGCGCCCCGGTTCTGCGCCTTCAGTCACCTTCCGGGAACTTCCGGCAGCTCAGCCTCCACCCGGGTGCCCGGCTCGGCTTCCACGTCGTTGAGCACGGCAGGTCCTGCCTGGGGCACCTTCGCGTCCACTCGTCCACGCGCCGTGACCATATCCTGTGTACGGCCGGCGCCCCGGCGTCCAGGGGCAAGCAGTGCGAACGCTGCTTCATGCTCGACGAGTCCCGGCTGATCCACGACTTTCACCGCGGCGGCCGCGTCACCCCCGGCCTGCGGGACTACCTGATGCAGGAGCACTGGCTGTATGTGGCCACCTTCGCCGGCGGCAGCAGCAAGGTGGGAACGGCGTCCGGGCCCCGGAAATGGCACCGGCTCGCAGAGCAGGGAGCGGTGGTGGCCAGGTATGTGGCCAGGGCACAGGACGGTTGCGTGGTGCGGATCCTGGAGGACCTGGTGACGGCCGAAGCCGGGCTGGCACAGCAGGTGCGGTCCGCCGCGAAGACGGAGGCGCTGCTGCAGCCGCTGGGCGGCGCCGAACTGGACGTCCTCAACGCCCGGCATGCTGGCCAAGTCCGCGGCCTGCTGGCGGGCACCGCCGTCGAGGGCTTTGCCATTATGGACGAGCAGTGGGTGCGTCCGGCACAGGCCTCCCGCCTTTGCGTCCCCGCGGCCCGCCACGCCTACCCGTATCCGCTGGACAGCGGGCGGCACGGCTTCCATATTGCGGCGCTCAGCGGACCCAACGCGCTGGCCCGGCTGGACGGGACCGATGCTGAGTTCGTGGTGAACCTGGGCCAACTGGCGGCACGCACCATCGTCCTGGGCGACTTCGCCTCGGACGTGCCGGCCGTGCAGGAAACCCTGTTCTAGGCAGCCGGTAAACTGGGACGGTGCTGAACGAATTCTGGGCCACCGCGCCAACCCGCTACAAAGTCCTGGTCTTCAGCGCGATGGGCCTGATCGCCGTCGGCATCATCCTGAACCTGGTGGGCAACACCAGCGGCAATCAGGGACTGGCCACCGCGTCGCTGCCGCTGATCGGCCTGGGCCTGCTCCTGCACATCGCCGGCATTGTGGTCCGCGGCCAGGCCATCCGCAAGAACCTGCGCCGGTAGCTGTTTCTACCCGGTTTTCTGCCCCCTGACAGGCGGGCGATAGGGTTGAGGCCATGACTATCAATCCGGATCTGCAGGGCCGAAGCTACCCTGCCGCAGAGGTGTACCACGTTGGCCGCGAGAAAATCCGCGAGTTCGCCCGTGCCGTCAAAGCCACCCACCCTGCACACTTCGACGTGGATGCAGCCAAGGCCCTGGGCCACAGCGACCTGGTGGCCCCGCCCACCTTCGCGATCATCATCGCCCAGCGCGCGGACGCGCAGCTCATCGAGGATCCGGAAGCCGGCATCGACTTCTCCCGCGTGGTCCACGCCGACCAGCGCTTCACCCACCACCGGCCCATCGTCGCCGGCGACCGGCTCGTGGCCGAACTGCACGTGGACGGCGTCAGGGCCATGGGCGGCGGCGCGATGATCACCACCCGCTCCGAAATCTTTGCCCTGGCGGCCGACGATTCCAAAGAACCCGTCACCACCACCACATCATCCATCCTGGTCCGCGGAGAGGGACAGTAGCCATGAGCCCCAGTTTCACCGAACTCAGCGCCGGCCAGGAGATCGGCAGCCGCACCATCGAGGTCACCAGGACGGACCTGGTCAAGTACGCCGGAGCCTCCGGCGACTTCAACCCCATCCACTGGAACGAAGCCTTCGCCACCGGCGTGGAACTGCCCGGCGTCATCGCCCACGGCATGTTCACCATGGGCTCGGCCGTCCAGCTGGTCACCGACTGGGCCGGCGACCCGGCCGCCGTCGTCGACTTCCAGACCCGCTTCACCAAGCCCGTCCTGGTCACCGACACCACCGGGACCAAAGAACCGGGGGCCACCATCGAGGTCAGCGGCACCATCGGAAAGCTCGACGCCGATGCCGGCACCGCCCGCGTTGACCTCACCGTGGTCTCGGCCGGGCAAAAAGTCCTGATGAAGGCCCAGGCCGTCGTCAAGCTTTCCTGAGCGCCCCTTGACCTCCCGGGCAACAACAGGGGCCACCACCGCCGAAGTTACGCACTGGCGCAACGCCGTGGTGGTGGCCTACGCTGCCAGCGGCCTGGCTTTTGCCTCATGGGTCTCCCGGCTTCCGGCCATCCGTGACGCCCTGGACCTCACCCCGGGCAACATCGGGGTCCTCCTGCTGTGCATGACCCTGGGGTCGTTTGCCTCTGTCTCCGCGTCCGGGCTGATCGTTCTCCGGCTGGGATCCAAGAGGACCATCAGGACCGGCAGCATCCTGGTCGGGATTGGCCTGCTGCTGGCCGGGCTTGGCACCTCGGTCCTGTCCAGCCCGGTGGCGACCGCTATCGGACTGGCCATCATCGGACTGGGGACCGGGAGCTGGAACACGGCGTCCAACGTTGAGGGCGCCGCAGTGGAACGGGCCGTTGGCCGGCACATCATGCCCCGGCTGCACGGCGCCTTCAGCCTGGGGACAGTAGCCGGGGCAGGACTGGGTGCGGGAGCCGCCGCGCTGTCCGTGCCCGTGTCCTGGCATCTGGGCGCAGCCGGGGTGGTGGTCGCCGTCTCGGTGGCAACGGCGGCAGCCTGGTTCCGCGCGGACGTCACCCCCGTCGCAGGGGAGCGGACCTACGCCCCGGACAACTTCGAGGATCCCACCACCGGCCCCATCCCCGTTATTCCGGCAGGCGCTGGCCCGGAAGACGCTCCGCTGGACAACAAACGCAAGATCGCCCAGGCCTGGCGGGACCGGCGGACCCTGCTCCTGGGCGTGCTGGTGCTGGGCCTCGCCCTGGCGGAAGGCGCGGCGGGGGACTGGGTGGCGCTGGCCCTGGCTGACGGCCACGGCCAGACCGACGCCGCCGGTGCTGCCGGTTATGGCCTCTTCGTCACGTTCATGACCATCGGGCGCTTTGCCGGGACCCTGGTCCTGGACCGCTTCGGCCGGGTGCCGGTGATGCGCTGGTGCGCCGCCCTCGCCGTGTTCGGGCTCGGTGTGTTTGTCTTCGCGCCGGTTCCCTGGCTGGCTTTTGCCGGGCTCGCGGTGTGGGGCCTGGGAGCGTCCCTCGGTTTCCCCGTGGGCATGTCCGCTGCGGCGGATGATCCCGGCAAGGCAGCTGCCCGCGTCTCGGTGGTGTCCACCATCGGATACGGGGCGTTCCTCTGCGGGCCGCCGCTGCTGGGCCTGCTCGCCGAGCACGTGGGCATCCTGCATTCCCTGCTGGCCGTGATGGTGATGCTGGTGGTGAGCTTCCTGCTCTCGCCGGTGGCCCGGAAGCTTGCCTAGGTACTTAAAGGTGCTGCGTTAGATAAGTATTTTCAAGTACTGTAGTTCCGGTGAATTCCACCCTGCTCTCCTCCCTGACCACGTCCGCCGTCGGAGGCCCTGCCGGCTCCTTCATCGAGGCGCGCACCGAGGCCGAAATCATCGACGCCGTCCGCACGGCTGATGCGGCAGGCGAACAGGTCCTGATCATCAGCGGCGGGTCCAACCTCCTGATTTCCGACGACGGGTTCCCCGGTACAGTCGTGAAGATCGCCTCCGAAGGGTTCACCGTGAATGCGGAGGACTCCTGCGGCGGCGTGGCCGTGGTAGTCCAGGCGGGCCATAACTGGGACAAGCTGGTTGAGCATGCGGTGCTGCACGCCTGGTCCGGGATTGAAGCACTGGCCGGCATCCCGGGTTCCACCGGTGCCACACCCGTGCAGAACGTTGGTGCCTATGGTGCCGATGTTTCCCAGACCATCGCCGCGGTGCGCACGTGGGACCGCGAGCGGAATGCGGTGAAGACGTTCACCAACTCCGAGCTCAAGTTCGGGTACCGGGATTCCATCCTCAAGCAGACCACCGTCAACGGCTCGCCCCGCTACGTGGTGCTGACCGTGGAGTTCCAGCTTCCCCTGGGCCGGATGAGTGCCCCCATCCGCTATGCGGAGCTGGCACGCTCGCTGGGTGTGGAGCCCGGAAAACGCGCCTACGCCAATGACGTGCGCCGCGAGGTCTTGAGGCTGCGCGCCTCCAAAGGCATGGTGTGGGATTCCGCGGACAGGGACACCTACTCCACGGGCTCGTTCTTCACCAACCCCATCGTTCCGGCCGAGGTGGCCGAGGCGCTGCCGGAGTCCGCGCCGCGGTACCCGGCCGGTGCGGACGGGCTGGTTAAGCTTTCCGCAGCCTGGCTGATTGACCAGGCCGGTTTCGCCAAGGGCTTTGGCCTGGCGGCGGACAGTGTGTCCGGGGGGCGGGCTTCGCTGTCCACCAAGCACACGCTCGCCATCACCAACCGCGGCTCAGCCAGCGCCGCGGACGTGGTGGCCGTTGCACGCGAGGTGCGTGCCGGCGTCGTACGCCGCTTCGGCATCGAGCTGCATCCGGAACCGCTGCTTATCGGCCTGCAGCTGTAGCCTCCAGCGGCTTGTCCGGGGCTGCCTTGTGCCGCAGGACCTCGGCTGCTCCCATGAGGGCCGAGGCCCACCCGGTGAGGACCAGGTAGATCCCCATGAAAAGCCAGACCAGCAGCCCGGGCGCCAGGGGATTGGATGCACCCGAAAGGATGCACGTCACCAGGCCCGCCACGGCGACGGCCAGTGACAGGACCCAGAGGATCTGGCCTGCACGGGGGTGCCGGCGCCAGTCCCGGTGGATACGGACGCCGCCGGGGCTGACACCGATGCCGGGGAACAGTACTGCATATCCGCCGCCCAGGCTCAGCGTGAGCGAGGGGAGCAGCAGCAGGGGCTCGGACTGGCCGCTGTCCAGGAACGCCGCGAGGGAGAGCAGGCCCACCGCGGTTCCCGCCAGGACGCAGACGGTCCCGCCGATCATCCACGTTCTGGTTTTACGCGCGAGCAACTGCCACAAACTCCCCAAAGTCATGCTCCTACCCTAACCGCCGTTTTGCGGACCCCGCCCCGACCCTAGGATGAAGGGCATGGCTGCACAGGTGGGGAAGCGTCTTGAGCGCAAGGTGTTGGGCAGGCTGCGCCTGGCCTCGCAGGGGCTGCTTGGTGCGGGGGAACGGCCGGACTCAGCAGGCGGCGTGGTGCGCTGGATGACGGCGATGCAGGCGCAGGATCTGCAGGCGGCCCTGTGGGCGGTGGGCGTGCGGCTACCGGGCCCGGGGCTCAGTGGGATCCGGGCTGCCATCAATGCGGGGACGATTGTGCGTTCGTGGCCGATGCGGGGCACGCTGCACCTGGTGGCACCGGAGGACCTGCGCTGGATGCTGGAGCTGACCGCGGACCGCCTTACCAAGGGCATCGCCGCCCGGCACCGCGAACTGGGAATCACGTGGGCCGACGTTGAGAAGTGCCGTGACATCGCCCTGGCCGCGATCTCCACTGAAGGCCCGGTCAGCCGCAGCGGTTTGTTCAAGGTGTTCGACGACGGCGGGCAGCCCACCCGGGGGCAGCGGGGCATCCACATCCTGGGAACGCTGTGCCGGCACGGGTGGCTGGTGCAGGGACCGCTGGCCGGGAACCAGCAGCTGATCGTGGCCTTCGACGAATGGATTCCCTTTTCGCGCCGCCTCGGCCGGGCAGAGGCTGTCGCCGAGTTCCTGCTCCGCTACTTCCGCAGTCACGGCCCGGCGACTGTCCGTGACTTCGCCTGGTGGACGCAGATTCCGCTGACCGAGGTCCGGGCTGCCCTCGAAACGATCCGGGGCGGGCTGGTGGAACTCGAGTTCGAGGGTGCCAGCTACTGGATGTCGCATGAGACGGCGGGCCTGCTGGATACCGGCGTCCCGGGCTCGCGCTCGGTCCTGCTGCTGCCCGGTTTCGACGAGTTCCTGCTCGGGTACACGGACCGGAGCCTGGTCCTCCCGCCGGAGCATGCCAACAAGATCGTTCCGGGCGGGAACGGCGTGTTCAAGAAAACGCTGGTGGCCGGGGGAGAGGTGATTGGCACCTGGGCCGTCGAGGGCAAAGGCCAGCGCACCGCCGTCGTACCCCAACTCTTTGACCCGTCCCTGCCGCTCGGCCCGGCAGCCCAGGCTGCCTTCGCCAAAGCCGCCCAGCGCTACCTGGAGTTCCTCAACACCTGATGACAAAAACAACGCGGGGTCACTAGATGCCCATCCGC